>JBJOKP010000206.1:0-5268 GCA_046046045.1 Pseudomonadota bacterium
TGGTGGTGGGCGCCAACCTGGGCAGCGGCCTGCTGGCCCTGCTGGCCACCAGCGGCGCGCCAGCGCGGGAACGCCGCCTGCCCCTGGGCAACCTCATCTTCAAGGCCAGCGGCGCCCTGCTCTGCATTCCCTTCCTGGGCGAGATCCACGGCCTGCTGCGCCAGAGCGGGCTGCAGCTGCACGAGCAGGTGGTGGTCTTCCACCTGGGCTTCAACCTGACCCTGGCCCTGCTGCTCATCGGCGCCACCGGCCTGGTGGGCCGCACGGTGGACCGCCTGCTGCCCGACGGGCCGCGCTATGCCGATTCCACCCGGCCGCGCCACCTCGACCCCTCGGCCCTGGCCACGCCCTCGCTGGCCATCAGCTGCGCCGCGCGCGAGGCCCTGCATCAGGCCGATGTGGTGGAGACCATGCTGCGCGGCATCCTGCCGGTGATGCGCAACAACGACCTGGAGCTGGCCGAGCAGCTGCGCAAGCTCGACGACACGGTGGACGAGCTCTACAGCGCCATCAAGTTCTACCTGACCCAGATCTCGCGCGAGGCCCTGAGCGAGCGCGAGAGCCGGCGCTGGACCGACATCGTCTCCTTCACCATCAACATGGAGCAGGTGGGCGACATCATCGAACGCATCCTGCAGGACATCGAGGACAAGAAGATCCGCAAGAACCGCAGCCTCTCCGAGGCCGGCATGGCCGAGATCTGCCACCTGCACGAGGCCCTGATGGCCAACCTGCGCCTGGGCATGAGCGTCTTCCTCGACGGCCATGTGCGCGACGCCAAGCGCCTGCTGGAGGAGAAGGCGCGCTTCCGCGACCTGGAGCGCGAATACGCCGGCAGCCACCTGGCCCGCCTGCAGGACAACACGGCCCAAAGCATCGAGACCAGCTCGCTGCACCTGGACCTCATCAGCGACCTGAAGCGCATCAACTCCCACATCTGTTCCATCGCCTACCCCATCCTCGATTCGGCCGGCGCCCTGGCGCAGACCCGCATCCGGCCCTCGCAGCTCGCGCCCCTGGCCGAGGAGCTGCCGGCCCGGCGCGGGCTGGGCGAGCTCTGAGTCCCTGGCCTCCCACCGGTCCACCGCCATGCTGAGCTTCGACGACATCACCACCCTGTTCGACCGCCATGGTGGCAGCCAGTACGCCGGCGAGCCGGTGACCCAGCTGGAACACGCGCTGCAGACCGCCCAGCTGGCCGAGCAGGCCGGCGCCGACGCCGCCCTGATCACCGCGGCCCTGCTGCACGACCTCGGCCACCTCACCAACCCCCAGGGCGAGACGCCCACGCTGCGCGGCATCGACGACGTGCACCAGTACGCCGCCTTGCCCTTTCTGCGCGGCCTGCTACCCGAGGCCGTGCTCTCGGCCATCGCCCTGCACGTGGACGCCAAGCGCTACCTCTGCGCCACCCGGCCCGACTACCTCGGTCGCCTCTCGGCCGACTCGGTGCGCAGCCTGGCCCTGCAGGGCGGGGTGTTCGACGCCGAGGCGGCGGCCGCCTTCATTGCCCGCCCCGGCGCGGCCGAGGCGGTGCAACTGCGCCTGTGGGACGACGAGGCCAAGGTCGCCGGCCTGGCCACGCCGCTGCTGGCCCACTACCTGGCCCTCGCCCAGGGCATTGCCCTGGCGCCGCCCCCGCCGTCTCGCGCACAGGGGCCGGCATCACAGGCGCCCGCATGAGCGAGGCGGCCGTCGCCGGTGGCCTGACCTGGCCGGTGGCCCTGGCGATGCTGTTCGCCGCCCTGCTGCATGCGAGCTGGAATGCCCTCATCAAGCGCGGCAGCGACAAGGCCCTGGACACGGCGCTGATCCACGGCCTGGCGGTGCTGATCGCCATCCCGGCCGTGCTGGTGCTGGGCCTGCCGCGGGCCGAGGCCTGGCCCTACCTGATCGGCTCCCTCATCGTCCACATCGGCTACTACGTGGCCCTGGTGGGCGCCTACCAGCATGGCGACCTGGGGCTGACCTACCCGGTGATGCGCGGCTTCGCGCCCCTGCTGGTGGCCTGCGGCAGCGCCGCCTTCGTGGGCGAGGTGCTGGCCCCGGGCGCCTGGGCTGGCGTGGCCGCCATTTCCATCGGCGTGGTGACCATGGGCCTGGCCGGCACGTCCGCGGCCCATCCGCTGCGCCACCGCGATCCGCAGGCCCACCACGGCAAGGCCCTGGGTTATGCCCTCTTCAACGCCCTGCTGATCGCGCTCTACACGGTGATCGACGGCCTGGGCGTGCGCAAGTCCGGTGACACGGCGGCCTACCTGGCCGCCCTCTTCATGATGGACGGCGTGCCCTATTTCTGCATCGTCATGTGGCAACGCCGCCAGCGCCTGCGCGAGACCTTCGCCACCATGGGCCGGCGCTGGCCGGTGGCGCTTCCGGCCACCCTGGCCTCGATCGGCGCCTACGGCATCGCGCTCTGGGCCATGACCCGCGCGCCGGTGGCCCTGGTGGCGGCGCTGCGCGAGACCTCGGTGCTCTTCGCCGCGGTGATCGGCGCCTCCTGGCTGGGCGAGGCCTACGGACGTGGCCGAATTGCCGCCACCCTGATCATCGTGGCCGGGGTGATCGGCCTGCGCCTGGCGCGCTGAGCTACCGTCGCGCCTGCGCGGGTGGCGGACCGGACGGTCCAGGGCTGCCCGCCGCACCCAGTTTCCGGAGTCGATTCGTCATGGCCAGCCCTGCCCCCTCCTCACCCTCCCGCATCAATTCGGCCCGCGACGCCGCCATCCCGGCCGGGGGGATCACCGAATTCCGGCTGATGCGCTGGTTCTCGTTCACCAGCCTGGTGGCCATCACCATCTTCAGCGTCGGCATGGCCCTGCTGATCGATCGCTTCGTGGAGCAACGCGTGCTGCGCCATGACGCCGACCTGAGCCGCGACTTCGTGCAGAGCGTGGCCCAGACCCAGCGGGTGGCCGCCCAGTTCATGAAGTCCTCCAGCGAGCAGCCTGCGCCCGAGTTTGCCGAGTTCTTCACCCACATCGCCGCCATCCCCGACGTCCTGCGCGCCAATGTCTATGCGCCCGACCGACGGGTGCTCTGGTCCAGCACACCCGCCTTGATCGGCCGCACCTTCAACACCAACGAGGAGTTGGAGAAGGCCCTCACCGGCAAGACCGTGGTCGAGCGCGGCCTAAAGGAAAACCACGCCCTGCCCAAGCAGGAGCACATGGAGATCGAGCAGCAGCGCGAGCACTTCGTCGAAAACTACCTGCCCGTGTTCGGCGAGGGCGGACGCGGCAGCCGGCCCATCGGCGTGGTGGAGCTGTACCGCGTGCCCAAGAACCTCAACCAGACCCTGGCCGAGGCTCAGCAGCTGATCTGGAGCGGCGCCCTGGTGGGCGGGCTCTTCCTCTACCTCTCCACCCTCGGTCTGGTGCACCGGGCCAGCCGGGTGATGCAGGTGCAGCGCGCCCAGCTCATCGAGGCCCAGGCCAGCGTGATCGTGGGCGAGATCGCGGCAGCCGTGGCACACAGCATCCGCAACCCGCTGGCCTCCATCCGCTCCAGCGCCGAATTGCAGCGCGAGATCGGCGTGCTCAGCCCCGAGGCCGCCGGCGAGACCATGCAGCATGTCGACCGCATCGAGCACCTGCTGCGCAGCCTGCTGAGCTACACGAACGATCCGGGTGACGGCGCCGGCCGCACCGACCTGGCGGTGGTGGTCGAGGAGGTGCGGCAGCGCCACGCCGTGGCCTTCGCGGCCGAGGGCAAGCGCCTGGACATCGATCTGCCCGCGCCGCTTCCTCCCGTGGCCATGGCCCCCCTGCTGGTGGGTCAGGCGCTCAACTCGGTGATCTCCAATGCCCTGGAAGCCACGGCACGCGAAGGGCGGGTGCGGCTGCGAGCCACGCTGGACGGCAAGGTGATCTGCGTGGAGGTGGCCGACAACGGTGCCGGCATGGACGAGCAGCAGCTGGCCCAGGTCTTCCGCCCTTTCTTCACCACGAAGCCGCGGGGCCTGGGCATGGGCCTGACCCTGGTGCGTCGCATCCTGGCCCGCCAGGGCGGAACCGTGCAGATCGAGAGCGAGCCAGGCCAGGGCACCCGGGTGCGGCTGCTGTTGCCCATCCTGGTCGCCTAGGGCCGACCCGCACTATGGTTTGGACGCAACAGTTTCAGGATCGAGTCCTGGACTCGCGGGGGGTCTGCGGACAGTGCGTCGGTGCACGGCCGCCAGGTCGGCTCCGACACCTGAGGCAGGCCGCCACCTCGCGTCTGCCACCGGGCAACGTGCGGAATGCCGCAATTGCCGGCTTTTGCGGCTTTGCCAGCTCGAAAAGTTGGGGGAAATGACCACCCACGAGATGCGAGGAATCGGGGCATTTGCCCCAATTCCTCCACATTCCGGGCGTCCTCAGGGGATCTGTCCGGCGTCACGGGGCCTCAAGGCAGTCGATACGCAACGGCCCCCGTTGGTACATTCCGTGCTGCCCGCAGCCCCGTGTCATTCGCCTTTCCCTCGACTTCCACGTGGGCCGCGGCCCTGCCGCAGCGCTGGCGCTCGCCTGCGCCCAAGCCCGCGCCCGACCCGGGCGCCAGTTCCACACACAGCACGATGGGTCGAGGTGTCCTGATCATCGAAGACGAGCTCACGCTCGCGCGCAATCTCGCGGTCTACCTGCAGCACCAGGAGTACCAGGTCGAGATTGCGGAATCGGCCGAGCAAGGCCTCGCGAAGCTGGAGGAGTTCCGTCCCGAGGTCGTCCTGCTCGACCACAACCTGCCCAAGATGACCGGGCTGGAAGCGCTGTCGCGCATCCGCACGATCGACCCGCGGGTGCACGTGGTGATGATGACCGGCTACGGCAGCACCGATCTGGCGGTGCAGGCCATGAAGGCCGGCGCAGCCGACTTCCTGGTCAAGCCGCTGGTGATGGGCGAGCTCAAGCTCCTGCTCGAACGCCTGATGAGCGTGGAGCGCCTGGAACATGCCGTGGACTACTACGCCCAGCGCGAGGCGCAGGGCAGCGGCATGGACAAGATCATCGGCGAGAGCCAGCCCATCCGCGACCTGCGCCAGCGCATCGCCAACCTGATCGACTCCGAGCGCATGCTCACCTCGGGCGACGCCCCGGCCGTGCTGGTGATCGGCGAGACCGGCACCGGCAAGGAACTGGTGGCACGGGCCCTGCACTTCGACGGCTCGCGCCGCAGCGCCCCCTTCGTGGAGCTGAACTGCGGCGCCCTGCCGGGCACCCTGATCGAGGCCGAACTGTTCGGCTACGAGCGCGGCGCCTTCACCGACGCCCGCCAGCGCAAGGCCGG
>JBJOKP010000207.1:0-5267 GCA_046046045.1 Pseudomonadota bacterium
GCGCATGCGGCCCTGGATGACGTTGAAGGCAAACAGGTCGGGCACGAAGTAGATGGAGACCGCCGAGTCGCGCAGCTCGGCCAGCAGGTGGGCCAGGCGGGGCTGACCGCTGAGCGGCAGGGTGAGATAGACCTCGCTGATCTTGTGGCGGCGGATCAGGGCGGGGATGTCGTCGAAGCCGCCCAGGCGCTGGGCATAGGCGGTGGGATCGGAACGGGCGGCGCTGCGGTCTTCCACATAACCCACCACGTGATGGCCGAAGGCGCGACGGGCCTCGAGCACCGAACCGACCTTGGCGCCCAGCGGGCCGGCGCCGATGATGAGGCTGCGGTACTGGTGGCCGACGGCCTCGGCCTGGCCCAGCATGATCCAGCGGCCGAACTGGGTGGCGGCGAACTGCAGCGCCGGGGTGGCCACAGCCCAGAGGGTGAGGATCTGGGGATCGAACTGGCGCAGGGTGTCCGTGGCATAGCCACACAGCAGCAGGACGGTGCCGACGGTGAGCCAGGCGCCGATGAGTTCGAGCAGCGCCTTTCCTGGCGCGACATAGAAGCGATTGCGACCCGGGAAAAGCAGCAGCAAGGCCAGGGCAGCCAGCAGACGGGTGGGTACATCCACCGTCTGCTCGGACAGGTAGGTGAGGCCGACGAGGGTGGCAACCGCAATGCCGGGTTCGAGCAGTGCAGCGAAGAAGGAGGACACCGCCAGGGGCGGGGCCGAGGCCACGATGCCCATCTCGGCCAGATTGCGGTGGGCGGCCAGTTGTTCCACCTTGGCCTGGGCGGGCGGGGGCACCTGGAAGGATGGGGTGGCCTGTCGGGGCAGGACGACGGGATGTGGCTTGAGTTCAACCTGCGGCGGTGCCACATCGGCAAGGCTCAGCGAACTGGCGTCCATGGGTTTCCCTTGAGATGTCGAACTTCTTCTTGTCTGGGCAGCAGGCACGGTCGGATCTGGCGATGGGTGCACGGTGAAAGGGCGTCCGGGAGAGATCGATCAGGCCTGGGCTTGGGAGAAGCTTAACGAGGGCAGGCGGGATTACCCGTAGCCGCCCCCCTGCTCATGTGCCCGCCGATTTGTGCATTTATGCCGATTTGAGGTGAGGGAGTGACTTTGCGCCGTGCGTGTAGCACGCCGTCCCGCAGGTGACCCAGGCCGAGGGGCAGACCGGTCTCTCCGGGGGCCGGAGCGCCGGACATGCCCAGCCATCGGACGGGATCACGGGCCAGGGTTCACGGGGCCAAGCCATGCTATCGGCCATCCTTCAGCCAGCCTGATAAGTTTTACCGACCTTAAGACCTCGTCGTTGCGCAATGCGCGAGCCCGTGCCCGGATGTGGTTCGAGATTTGCAGAACGCGCGAAGGCGGCCCAAGACTTCCAGTTCAAGCCCGGGCCGGGCCATGGCCCGCCTCCGGCGCTGCGACAGCGAAGCAGGCAGGCCGGGCGCCCGGCGCAGCTTGACGGCTTGCGGCATCATTCCGGCCATGATCAGGATCGACTTTGTTTCCGATGTGGCCTGCCCCTGGTGTGCCGTGGGCCTGAACGGGCTGGAGCGGGCGCTGGAGCGTCTGGCGGGTGAGGCGGGATTTGCACCCGGCGAGGTGGCCATCGAATTCCAGCCCTTCGAGCTGAATCCGCAGATGCCGCCCGAGGGCGAGGACACGGTGGAGCATCTGGCGCGCAAATACGGCATCACGCCGGCGCAGATCCGCCAGAACCAGGAGGCGCTGCGGCAGCGCGGTGCGTCGGTGGGTTTCACCTTCGGCGAGCGCAAGCGCATCCACAACACCTTCGACGCCCACCGACTGCTGATGTGGGCCGGCGAGACCGGGCCGGAGGGCGCCCAGCGCCGCCTCAAGCACGCCCTGCTGGGCGCCTATTTCACGCAGGGGCAGAACCCGGGCGATGTGGAGGTGCTGGTGGCGGCGGCCAGCGCCGCGGGTCTGGATGGCGAGGCGGCCCGCGCCCTGCTGGCAGGCCCAGCCTACCGCGACGAGGTGAAGGCGCGCGAGCGCGAGTGGCAGGACCTGGGCATCCACAGCGTGCCGGCGGTGATCGTCAACCGGCGCCACCTCATCCAGGGCGGCCAGCCGCCCGAGGTCTTCGAGCAGGCGCTGCGCCAGATCGCTGCCGAATCCGCCGACTGAGCCTGGGCAGCCCGGGCGGCCCGGGCACAATCGCCGCCCCCAGGGGTTGGTGCCCCTGACCGACACCCACGTCCGCGGAGGCGCGCGCCTTGTTCAAGCAGTTGCTCATCTACAAGCTGGCCCCGGGCTGGCAGGCCGATTTCCATCTCATGGAGGCGGCGCTGGCCGGCCTGCCCTTCACCGAATGTGGCAGCACCCAGGCGGTCTCCATGGGCTGGGTGGCGCCGCGCGGCCAGGCCCACGGCGCGGTGCTGGAGGTGGTGGATGGCCATTTCCATGCCACCCTGCAGATCGAGAAGAAGCTGCTGCCCGGCGCGGTGGTGCGGCGCCGCCAGGAGGAACTCGCCAAGCGCATCGAGGCCGAGAGCGGCCGCAAGCCGGGCAAGAAGCAGCAGCGCGAACTCAAGGACCAGGCCACGCTGGAACTGCTGCCGCGCGCCTTCACCCGGCGCGGCCAGGTGCGGGTGTGGCTGGACCCGGTCCGCGGCCGCCTGCTGATGGACGCGGGCAGCACCACCCTGGCCAGCGAGGTGATCACCCAGCTGGTGGCGGCCTTCAATTCCGAGAACGGCCTGGGCGGCTTCAACGTGCTGCCCCTGCACACCGAAACCTCGGCCGCCGTGCTGATGCGCGACTGGCTGGCCACGGGTGAACCGCCGGCCGTCTTCACCATCGACCAGGACTGCGAGCTCAAGAGCACCGACGACAGCAAGGCCGTGGTGCGCTACGCCCGCCATCCGCTGGACATCGACGAAGTGAAGCTGCACCTCGAGGCCGGCAAGGCCCCGACCCGCCTGGCCGTGACCTGGCGCAGCCGGGTCTCGTTCACCCTGACCGAGGCCCTGGCCCTGCGCAAGATCAACTTCGCCGACCTGGTGTTCGAGGGCCGGCCGGAACGCAGCGACGATGGCGCCGAGAACTTCGATGCCGACGCCGCCATCGCCACGGGTGAACTGGGCGGCCTGATCGACGACCTGATCGAATGCCTGGGCGGGGAGTCGCAAGGTCTTCAGCAGGGCGCAGGCACGGCTGCGGCTGCAAGCAAGCCGGCTGCCGCTCCTGCAGCGAACCAGGCCCCCATTCCCGCCACGGGCGGCGCCGTGGACGTCGCCCCCTGGGATTGAACAGTCAACGTCGCGCCAGCCCGCCGAGCCGGCAGGGCCAGGTCAGGTCATCGTGCGCGTCGAAGACACTGACGGTCGGCGTTGAATCAGTCCCTGCCTGGCGTGATGAGCGACCTGGGTGGCATCGGGCCAGCGTGACGGAGCGGAGACGACGGAGCGGAGACAATCGGTGCCCCGCCCATCCGCCTGACGCCGCCGGCCCGTGACGCCTGAACCTTCTGCCCGCCCCACCGCCGCCGCTGTCACCGACATCGCGGCCAATGACGAGGACGTCCTGCTGCCCTGGCTGGTGATCGGCCTGGGCCTGGCCGCCCTCTATGGGCCCACCATGTGGGACCTGCTCCACGAGTTTTGGCTGCTCGGCCACCAGCCCCACGGCGTGCTGGTGCTGGCTGCCGGCATGGCCCTGCTGACCCGCATCTGGCCCTGCCTGCGCGGCCTGCCAGCGGACCGGCGCCTGGCACGGCCGGCCTATGCGGTGGTGGTGCTGTCCTCGGCCATGTATGCCCTGGGCCGCTCGCAGGAAATCATGACGCTGGAGGCGGCCTCGTTTGTCTCCATGATGGCAGGCTGCACCCTGCTGCTGCGCGGCCAGGCAGGGGTGAGGCTGCATGCCTTCACCCTGCCCTTCCTGCTGCTCTTCGTGCCCTGGCCCATCGAGGTGGTGGATGCCATCGAGCCGCCCCTGCTCAGCACCCTGTGCCTGGCCGCGGCCACCACGCTGCAGGCGGCCGGCATGGCCGCGGTCTGCACCAGCACCTCGCTGCTGGCGGGCGGGCATGAGCTGCGGCTGCTGGAGGCCAGTCCGGGCATCTCCACCCACATGACCCTGCTGGCTCTGGCCCTGCTCTACCTGCGGCTGGTGGACCCAGCCGGACTGGGCCACCACGACCGCTGGTTGCGGCGCGGCTGGCTGATCTTCCTGTCCTTGCTGCTGCTGGTGCCTGCGGCCTCCGGCCAGTTGCTGGTGGCGGCCCTGCTGGGCCAGGCCTCGTGGATCACCCACTGCGCCAGCCTGGCCGCGCCCTATCTGGGCCTGGCCCTGGTGCTGGGCGGAGGTGAGCTGGTCGACCGCCTGATGCGCCGCCTGGTGAGTGGCATGCGCCCCGCCGAGGGAGGCAAACATGCGTGAACTGACCCATGCCGTGATCGCAGCCTGCCTGATGCTGGCCGGCGCCCTGCTCGGTCAGGCCCTGACCCCCTCGGTCAAGCTGTCGCAGCAGATCGGCGAGCCCAACTTCCTCGCCATGGTGCCGGCCCAGCTGGGCGACTGGGCGGCGCGGGACGAAGTCGACCTGGGCGCCATCCTCGACCCCCAGTCCCGCCAGCCCAATGGGCGGCGCCTGAACTCGCAGGTGATGAAGCGCATCTACCGCCACGCCGATGGGCGCGAGCTCATGCTGCTGATCGCCTATGCACCCAGTCTGGGGCGTGTGCTGCATGCCTATCGCCCCGAGGCCCTCTACCCCGCCCAGGGCATGGCGGTGCTCAGGCGCTGGACCGATGGCCTGACCACCCCGGAGGGGCCACTGGTCATCCACCGCATGCTGGCAGCGCGTGACGCCAGCCACCGTGAGGCGGTGAGCTACTGGAGCCTGATCGGCACCGACGCCACCGCCAACTCCTGGCACTCGCACTGGCTGCACATCGACTACGCCTCGCGCAACCTTGCTCCGGACGGACTCATCCTGCGCGTGTCATCGCCCTACCAGACCTCGGCCGAGGCGGCCCTGGCGAGCCAGAACAACTTCCTGCTGGCCTTCGCCAGCCATGTTCGGCCCGACATCCGCAGCCGCCTCACCGGCCTGCCCCCGGTCAACGCCGGGACGCCGGTGCGGGGCGACCAGCACTGAGCGCCCCCAGGGCCGGGCTGCGCCCCGCCCGCCCCCCGTGGGGGTCAAGGAAACTTGGGGCGGCCCGGCGTTTCCTTGTGAGGAGGCCCGGCAGCGGTGCCGTCAGGCCCTGACGGTCAGCGCCTGCGGACCTGGCGCTTCA
>JBJOKP010000208.1:0-5266 GCA_046046045.1 Pseudomonadota bacterium
GAGGACGGCCTGAGCTGGGCCCATGCGCCCACCCAGCCCGATTCCGGCCTGGCGATCGACGGCCTGCCCGACTGGCCGGAGCGCGAGCCGCTGCCTGGCAGCCCGGCCTCAGCACTGCCGGCGACAGACGAGACGACACAAGCGCCCGTGGTGGCATCCGGATCCGGCCCGGGCGACCTGCTGGCGATGGAGCTGGAGGCCTACACCCCGTCCTCGCCGGATTCGGCCTTGGGTCTGCCGGTGGACATGGTGGTGGGGCTGAAGGTGCTGGTCGCCGAGGACGACCTGGTCAACCAGCTGGTGGTGCGGGCGGTGCTGGAGCAGCTGGGCCACCGCTGCGACGTGGTGGAGGATGGCGCCCAGGTCGTGGCCCAGGTGCAGGCCGAGCCCTACGACCTGGTGCTCATGGACATCCAGATGCCGGGCATGGACGGCGTCGCCGCGGCCCGGGCCATCCGCGCCCTGCCGCTTCCGCTGGGCGCCATTCCCATCGTGGCGCTGACCGCCAACGCCATGATCGAGGATCGCTCGTCCTACCTTGCCGCGGGCATGAACGACTATGTGTCCAAGCCGGTGAGTGCTGGCCGCCTGGCCCAGGCGCTCGGACGCGCCGTGAGCCCTGCCTCGCAGGGGTTGGGCCAGGCGTCCTGAACGTTCCTGCGGCCTCGGGCCGGTCTGCACAACGAGGTTGGGCGGACGGACCAACGATCGGCCCGTCCGCCCGAGGCACTGCCGCTGTCCTCCCTGAACCTTGCGGCCAACCTGAACTGGAGACGCGAGAGATCTGCTTACGAAAGTTGCATGAGGCCCAGCGGCTGCGTCAGGCTGCGGCAGCGGCGTTGCGGCCGGCCTGGGCGCTCATGGCCGAGGGCGACATGTAGCGCGTGCCGGGGCCGAGGTAGCTCATGCCGGCTGGCACCCAGGGCGAGAGATCCTCGCGGGCCAGGTCGCCCAGCACCTCGAAGACCTCGCCGCGCAGCTCGTGCAGCGGCTGGCTCTTGGAGATGCACAGATCGGCGCGCACGCCGGTCTTGACGATGAAGCGGATGTCCTCGGGCCGGTCGACCAGCAGGACCAGGCGGGCCGCGCCCATGAGTGGACGCAGCTCGGCCACCACGCTGGCCAGCAGGGCCAGGCCGCACCAGGGCACGTCGACGAACACGGCCACCACCTGCGGGTCGCGTTCGAGGAAATATTGCGCCTGGGGCATGAGCTGGGTGCGCCAGACCTCGACATGCTGGTTGGCGCCGATGGCGTCGTCCCAGGACTGGCCGGCGGCTTCCCGGTCGGTGTCCGAACCCTCGAGGGCACGTTCAAGGCCGATCTGGAGGGCACTCTGGTCGCTGAGCAGCAAGGTCTTCATGGCGGTGGGCAGTGGGGTTGCGTCGATGTGGTGATCCTAGGAATCGCCCCCCCGATCCACACCCCCCCAAAAGTCGGAAAGAGACCGTTATTTGTAACCCTGGGTACGCTCAAGGGGCCCTCATCCCGGGGGGATGGGGCCTGTTGGCGGCATTTGCCGACGTGGCAAAGCACACGGCCCGACCCCTCGCAGACCGACTTCCCTTCCTGCCTGCCGGGACGACTTTGCGTGTGCGAAGGGAAATTGCGTGTCTGCCATGCCGCCCCGCCGGTCAGGGCGTGCTCCCTCCGTTAAGCCAACCAGTGGCCCGGCAGATCAGCAGCTCAGATGCTCGCGGAACGGGCCCATGCGACTCGCGTCCAGCCAGGCTGACCCGGCCCGCACCAGCAGGCTGCCATGCAGGGCGACCTCCAGCTCCAGCCTGAGGGCGCCCTGCCACTGCTGGCCCGGGGCGGCCGGTGGCAGCACCTGGCCGTCCCGCAGCAACCGGCCGTGGCTGATCCGGCCCAGGGCGCCGGTGTCCAGGCTGCTGTCGGCGGCGGCCAGGTCCAGTCCCAGCAGCTCCAGTACCAGGCCAGTGACATGGCCGGCGATGTGCCCCTCCAGCCAACCCTGCCGGGCGACCGGGCGGCGTGCCGCCATCACCGCGAAGTGCAGGCGCAGGGTGTCGGCCTCCAGGCTGAGCCGGGCGAGTTCCGAGTCGGCCCAGTGCAGTTCGAGCGGGGAGTAGTCGGGGGGCGCTTGTTCCATGACGTCCCGCATCGTAGTTGCCCGCATGGATGCGGTCTGACCGGCGCCTATGCTGGGCGTCCCAGTCAAATCAATTCAGTGTGGTGGACCAGCATGACGCGACGCCAAGATCGACCAGGAACGGGTGCGGCATGAGTGATCCGGCCCGACTCGATGCGGCCGCCGGCCGGCTCGACGACCGCCTGGTCGAGCTGGAGGTCAAGGCCAGTTATGCCGAAGACCTGCTGGACACGCTCAACCAGATCGTCGCCGGCCAGCAGCTGCAGATCGACCGGCTCCAGCGCGAGCTGGCCGAGCTGCGGCGCCAGTTCGCCGAAGCTCCGCCGGCGGGCGCCGCGCCACGCAACCTGCGCGACGAACTGCCACCGCATTACTGAGCGGACCGGGCGGATGGAGCGGCCGCCACCTCGGCCCGGGCCGTGAGGTGCTCGATCGAGAGGGCGTAGTAGGCCAGCAGCTCCAGCTCGCCGGGCGCCACCCGGTAGAGACCGTCGGCGCCGTCCTGGGTCAGCACGCGGCGCAGGGCCAGCATGCGCAGGCCCACCTCGATGGCGTAGTCCTGGTCCTGCCGCGGCAGGTAGAGGCGTGCGCCCACGGCGTCCAGCGCCGCCATGCGTGCATGGGCGGCGGCCTTCAGCTCCAGCAGCGACCAGGCGCGGGCCGGCTCGGCCTGCAGCAGGCTGGCGATTAGCGCCACCGGCAGCACCGGCACCACGGCGGCGATGCCTTCCATCAGCTCGCGGCCCAGGCGGTTCACCGCCACGCGCCGCTGGCCCTCGTCCAGGGCCGGAAAGTGCAGGCCCTCGCGCGCCGTCCAGGCCCGCATCGAGACGGGGGTGCCGAAGTTCACGCAGGCATAACCCAGCCGGTGCCAGCGCCCGGTCAGCGCCAGGCCCAGGTTGCGCGCGGCAAAGGCCAGGGTGGTGCGCGCCGCCTGCCAGCGTCCCGGCCGACGGCGCTCCGGGTGGCGCTTGAGCAGCTGGCTGCGGTCTTCCAGCACGCGGTCGTAGTTCAGCCCCACGGGGATGAAGACCAGATCGCGCCGGCCCTCGCCCGCCCGCTCGTCGAAGCCCTTGAGCATGTAGTCCAGCAGGCCCAGGCGCGGCTCGCGCAGCCGACCGTCGATGGTCAGCCCGCCCTCGGGGAACACGGCCTGGGTCACCCCGGCCTCGGTGGCCATCTGGACGTAGCGCGCCAGCACCGCGCGGTAGAGCGGATCGCCCGAATTGCGCCGCACGAAGAAGGCGCCCATGGCCCGCACCAGCTGCTGCAGCGGCCAGATGCGGGCCCACTCACCCACCGCAAAGCTCAGCGTCGCCCGCTCGGCGGCCAAGAAGGCCACCAGCACGTAGTCCATGTTGGAGCGGTGGTTGATGACGAACACCACCGTGCTGTGCCGGTCCACCCGCGCCAGCGCCGCCTCGTCCACATAACCCACCCGCACGCGGTAGAGGGTGCGCGCCGCCGCCCGTGCCAGCGCATAACCCACGCGGTAGTAGAGGTAGGCGTTGAAGCCCGGCACGATCTCGCGGGCATAACGATCGACCCGCCGCCAGACCTCGGGCAGGCCGTCGCCGCTGGCCTGGGCATGGCTGCTGGCGGCGGCCTGCACCTTGGCGTCGTGGAAGAGCCGGTCGATCAGCACCTGCCGGGTCGTCAGCTTGAAGCTGGGCAGGTCGATGGCCAGCCGGGTGTTGATCTGCGCGATCACCGCATTGATGCGGCGGCGGAAGAACCAGCGCAGCGACGGCGCGAGCAGCATCACCCCCACGGCCCAGCCCGCCAGCAGGGCCATGGGCCAGAACAGCCACCAGGGCAGCGTGACATCGGCAGCCATCCGCTCATGTCCTCCCGCAGGTGAGAGCTCCTCGGCCCATCCTAGTGGGCGCGCCGGGCTTCGCGTCCCCGGGCTTGTCCGGCTCGGTCAGGCCGCTGCGCTCACGCCGTCGGCGGCGGCGCAAAGGTGTTGACCAGCTGCCCGAGTCCGTCGATGGCGATGGCCACCTCGCTGCCGGGCTTCATGGGCAGCACGCCCAGCGAGGTGCCGCAGAGGATGAGGTCGCCGGGCAGCAGGGTGAGGTTCTGCGAGACGAGGGCGACGATGCGGGCCGGGCTGAAGAACATGTCGGCCAGCGGGAAGTTCTGGCGCTCCCGGCCGGCCACCGTGGTGCGCAGGCTGGCGCTGCTCACATCGAGCGCGGTGTCGAACCAGGGGCCGACGGCGCAGAAGCCGGTGAAGCTCTTGGCACGCGACCACTGGGCAAAGCTGGGGTCGCGGTTGAGCAGTTCCATGGCCGTCACGTCGTTGGCGCAGGTGACGCCGGCGATGCAGGCGGCCGCCTCGGCCTCGCTCACGCCTTCGGTGCGGCGGCCGATGACCAGGGCGAGCTCGCCTTCATAGGCCACCCGGCCGTCATAGCCGCGCGGCGCGGGGATGGCCTGGCCGTGGCCGGTGAGGCTGGCGGGGGACTTGAGGAACCAGAGCGGCTCGGCCGGTTCGGCCCAGCCATTCTTGGCCGCGGCGGCGCGGAAGTTGTTCCACAGGCCGACGATCTGGCGCGGCTCGCAGGGCGGCAGCAGGCGGTCGCTGGCTAGCAGATCGGCGAGCGCCAGGGTCTGGCCCAGGGCGGGCAGCTCGCCTTCCAGCAGGGCCTCGATGTCGCCATGGGCATGCAGATGCACGGCGCCGGCGGGCGTGGGTTCGCCCGCTTCAGCCTCGACGCGGCCCCAGGCGGGGCGTCCGTCGTCCAGGCGCAGTCTCAGCCAGCGCATCGGCGCTCTCCTCATCGTCAGGTGATGAGGCTCATCATCGCCCGGCGCCCGGGAGCTGCCAGCCCGGGCAGACCCAGCTGCACTGGCCCAAGCGACCGCGCAGGCCTGGGTTCAGCCCGCAGCCTTCTCGAACACCATCACCTGGTAGAGGCCGCCGAAGACCAGCTTGCGGTGGCTGCAGGTCACCGGCACGCCGGGGGGCAGCCAGTGTTCGATGGGCTGGCGCCAGAGGTCCAGGGCAAAGGGCTCGAGCTTGGCCAACACGCCGCGCATGGGCAGGTGCAGGGGGTGCCAGGCATGGGCGCGGTGGTAGTCCACCAGCACCAGGCGGCCGCCCGGCTTGAGCACGCGGAAGGCCTCGGCCAGGGTGCCGCGGCGCAC
>JBJOKP010000209.1:0-5257 GCA_046046045.1 Pseudomonadota bacterium
ACGTGCTGCTGGCCGAGGCCAAGGTGCCCTACGACATCGTGATGGAGATGGACGAGATCAACGACGACTTCCCGGCCACCGACGTGACCATGGTGATCGGCGCCAACGACATCGTTAACCCCGCGGCCCAGGACGATCCCACCAGCCCCATCGCCGGCATGCCGGTGCTGGAAGTGTGGAAGGCCAGGACCAGCATCGTCATGAAGCGCTCCATGGCCAGCGGCTACGCCGGCGTGGACAACCCGCTCTTCTACAAGGACAACAACCGCATGCTGTTCGGCGACGCCAAGAAGATGCTCGACGAGGTGCTGGGCGCGCTCAAGGGCTGAGCCACGCGAGCGGCACTCCTGCCTCTTCGATAGCCACAAGGGCCGGCATTGCCGGCCCTTGTTCATGGTGGCTCTCGCTATCGAATCCACCGATGCCTTGCCCGGGAGGCAGCCACCACAATGACGTGGCATCGGAGAATGAAGGCATGCAAAAAATCTGGCTCAAGCACTATCCGCAAGGGGTGCCGGCAACCGTGGACGTGGCGCGCTTCGCCTCGCTGGTCGCCCTGATGGAAGAGAGTTTCTCCCAATACAGCCAGCGCACGGCCTATCGCTACATGGGCCGCAGCTATCGCTACGAACAGATCGACCGGGCCTCGCGCGCCATCGCCGCCTGGCTGCAGGCCCAGGGCCTGCAGCCCGGTGACCGGGTGGCCGTGATGCTGCCCAACGTGCCGCAGTACCCGGTGGCGGTGGCAGCCATCCTGCGCGCGGGGTATGTGGTGGTGAACGTGAACCCGCTCTACACGCCACGTGAGCTGGCCCATCAGCTGGAGGACTCGGGCGCCCGGGCCATCTTCATCCTCGAGAACTTCGGCCACACGCTGGAGCAGGCGCGCAGCCATCTGCCGGCCCTGAAGTCGGTGCTGCTGTGTTCCCTGGGGGACATGCTCAGCCCGCTCAAGCGCCTGGTCGTCAACCTGGTGGTGCGCAAGGTGAAGAAGCTGGTGCCGGCCTTCGAGCTGCCCGGTGCCGTGCGCTTCAACGACGCCCTGGCCCAGGGCCGCGGCAAGAGCTTCCGCCAGGTGCAGCCGCGGCCTGACGACATCGCCGTCCTGCAGTACACCGGCGGCACCACGGGGGTGAGCAAGGGGGCGGTGCTGCTGCATCGCAACCTGGTGGCCAACGTGCTGCAGTCCGAGGCCTGGTTCGGTCCGGCGCTGAAGAAGATCCCCGCGGGCGAGACCCTGGTGCAGGTCTGCGCCCTGCCGCTGTATCACATCTTCGGCTTCAACACGAACATGATGCTGGGCCTGCGCCTGGGGGCCTGCAACATCCTCATCCCGAATCCGCGCGATCTGCCAGCGGTGTTCAAGGAACTGTCGGGCCAGGTCTTCCACAGCTTTCCGGCGGTCAACACGCTTTTCCATGCCCTGGCCAACCACCCGCAGTTCGGCAGCGTGGACTGGAGTCGCCTGGTCATCTCGGTAGGCGGTGGCATGGCGGTCATGCAGGCCACGGCCCGCCTCTGGCTGGAGAAAACCGGCTGCCCCATCTGCGAGGGCTACGGCCTCTCCGAGACCTCGCCCGTGGCCAGCTGCAACCCGACCGACAGCACGGCCTTCAGCGGCAGCATCGGCCTACCCGTGCCCAATACCGATCTGGCCCTGCTGGACGATGCCGGGCTGGAGGTGCCACCCGGCCAGAGCGGCGAGATTGCCATCCGCGGCCCGCAGGTGATGGCTGGCTACTGGCAGCGGCCGGATGAAACGGCCAAGGTCATGACGGCGGATGGCTGGTTCCGCACCGGCGACGTGGGGGTGGTGGACGACCGTGGCTTCTTCCGCATCGTCGACCGCAAGAAGGACATGATCCTGGTGTCAGGCTTCAACGTTTATCCCAACGAGATCGAGGATGTGCTGACCCAGATGCCCGGGGTGCTGGAATGTGCGGCGGTGGGCGTGCCTGACAGCAAGACTGGCGAGGCGGTGAAGGTCGTCCTCGTTCGGGCCAATCCTGGTCTGACTGAAGACGAGGTGAGGGCCTATTGCGAGCAGAACCTCACCGGCTACAAGCGACCGAAGGTGGTCGAGTTCCGCCAGGACCTGCCCAAGACGCCGGTGGGCAAGGTGCTGCGGCGTGAACTGCGCGGGCCGCGCTGAGTGGATCATGCCGGGCGCGCAATGGCTGACCTGACGCGGCTGACGGCAGGGCGGGTCAGCGGTGGCGTGTCGGTGCCAGACGACGCCAGGGTCGTGGCACTTGCCAGCGGCTGTCGGAAATGTAGACACTCGCGGCCCTTCGGCGTCAGGCGATCAACCTGTCGCTGGTTGGCATGCAGACGATTTCGGATGGCGGTGTCAGATCTGGGTCAGAATTCCAGCCTATCCCGATCCATTCATCGGATCATGTTCCGACCCACTAGAACCAGGCTCCGTCCGCGTCGCGTATCATCATGAGCAGCAGTTTCCGCAAGACCGCCGCAGGCCGGGCCGAGATCCGTGATCGGGCCCTGGCGCTGTCGCGGACGGCGCGCAACCTCCTGCTCATCATCGAGCCTTCGCAGCCGGCCGAGCACTGGCTGGCCATGCTGCTGGGCGCCAGCGAGTCCGACCTGGTCACGCTGCTCAAGGGCGGGTTGATCGAACCCATGCCGCGGTCGGCGCCCGCTCCGTCACCGGCCCAGGTGCACATCGACGCGGCCACCCAGCTCAGCTATTCCGACCTGTACGACTGCCTGAACGGGCTGATCCGCGAGCAGCTGGGCCTGTTCAAGGGCTATCGGTTCTCTCTGGACATCGAGAAGGCCAGTGGCCTGGATGAACTGGTGGAGGTGGCGCGCCGCTTCATCGACACCGTGCACGAGGTGAAGGGTCCCGCAGCGGCCCAGATGGTGGCGCGGGCGCTGGGCTTCCTGCGCTGACCCCTGGGCTGGCAGCGGCGGCGGATAGCGCCGAGACTCCGGGCATGAATCCGGCCTCTCCTTCTGCCCCTTCTGCCCCTTCTGCGCCCGCCGCTGCCGCGCCCGCTCTTGTTCCTGTCGAAGGACCTGCCGCGGTGCATGAGCGCAGCCGCCACCATCGCCGCGCCCGCACGGCCATCGTGGCGGCCATGAGCCAGGAACTTGACGCCCTGCTGGCTGGCGTGGTCCATGATCATGTCGAGGTCCATGCCGGCCGGCACTTCCACTTCAGCCGCCTGCATGGCGAACCGGTGGTGATGGTGCTCTGCGGCATCGGCAAGGTGGCGGCTGCCACCACCGCCACCCTGCTGGCCGAGCGTTATGGCGTGGAGCGCTTGGTGTTCACCGGCGTGGCCGGGGGCCTGCATGCCCAGGCCCGGGTGGGCGACGTGGTGGTGGCGACCGAGCTGCTGCAGCACGACATGGATGCCCGCCCGCTGTTCCCGCGCCACGAGGTGCCGTTGACCGGTCGCAGCCGCTTTGGCGCCGATGCCGCCCTCAGCGCTGCCCTGGCGCAGGCTGTCGCTGCCTCGCTGGCCTCAGGATCGCAGTTTCTTGGGGATGAGGCCCTGCCCCTGATCGGCCCCGGCCGCTCGCCCAGTCTTCACCAGGGCCTGGTGGTGAGCGGGGATGTCTTCGTCGCCAGCGCCGCGGCCAGCCAGGCGTTGCGGGATGAACTGCCCGAAGCCCTGGCGGTGGAGATGGAAGGTGCGGCCCTGGCCCAGGCCTGCCATGACCTGAGCCTGCCCTTTGCCGTGCTGCGCACCATTTCCGACCGGGCCGACGACACGGCCCATGTGGACTTTCTGCGCTTCGTCGAGGTGGTGGCCGCCCGCGTGAGCGCGGCCGTGATCGGGCACTGGCTGAAAGCGCTGCCGACCTGAGGCCCGGCCACGCCGCGCCCGTTGGATAGCGCGGGCGTTGCGCGGGGGTGGTGAGGGTGGAAACGTCAGGGGCAGGCGGCGATCACCTGCGCCACGGCCGCGGTGAGCCTGCGGCCGTAGCCCAGGTGCAGGAACTCGTTGGGGCCATGGGCATTGCTCTTGGGGCCCAGCACGCCGCAGACCATCATCTGGGCCTGGGGAAAGCCCTGGGCCAGCAGGTTCATGAGCGGGATGGTGCCGCCCTGGCCGATATAGCCCAGCGGGGCGCCCCACTGGGCCTGCGAGGCGGCGTTCAGCGCCTGGTCCAGCCAGGGGGCCAGGGTGGGCGCGTTCCAGCCGGTGGCGCCTTCGGCACCGGCCCGGCCGTCGGGCTGGAAGGTCACGCGGGCGTTGTAGGGGGCGTTGTCCTCCAGCAGCTGCTTGAGGGCCAGGGCCGCGGCCGGGCCATCCACCAGGGGCGGCAGGCGCAGCGAAAGCTTGAAGGCCGTGTGGGGCCGCAGCACGTTGCCGGCGTTGGAGATGGGCGGCAGGCCGTCCACGCCGGTGACGCTGAGGGTGGGGCGCCAGGTGCGGTTGAGCAGGGCCTCGGTGGGGTCGGTGGTGGTGGGCAGGGCGCTCAGGCCATCGCCACCGCAGGCCCAGGGAAAACGCCGGGTGACCTCCTCGCCCAGGATGGCCGCGGTCGCCCGCGCCTGGGCAATGCGCTCGGCCGGGATCTCGCAGTGCAGGCTGGCCGGCAGCAGGCGGCCGCTGGCGCTGTCCTCCAGGCGGTCGAGCACATGGCGCAGGATGCGGAAGCTGGAGGGCACGAGGCCGCTGGCATCGCCCGAATGCACGCCTTCGCTGAGGATGTCCACGCGCAGGGTGCCAGTCACGTTGCCGCGCAGCGAGGTGGTGAGCCAGAGCTGGTCGTAGTTGCCTGCACCGGAATCGAGGCAGACCACCAGGCCGACCTCGCCCAGGCGCGGCTGCAGGGCGTCCAGGTAGGCGGGCAGGTCGGGCGAGCCGCTTTCCTCGCCGGTCTCGATCAGGCCGACGATGCGCGGATGGCCCACGCCCTGGGCCTTGAGGGCCTCGATCGCGCTGATGGCGGCGTAGATGGCGTAACCGTCGTCGGCGCCGCCGCGGCCGTACAGCAGCCCGTCCTTGAGCACCGGGCTCCAGGGGCCCAGGTCGCGCCGCCAGCCGTCGAACTCGGGCTGCTTGTCGAGGTGGCCGTAGATCAGCACCGTGGGCGCGGTGCTGCCGTCGGCCGGCGCCGGACGGGTGGCGGCGACCTCGAGGAAGATGACCGGGGTGCGCGGCCGGCCCTGGTCATCGGCCAGGCGCACCACCTCCAGGCGCAGGCCGGCCACCTTGCGGGCCTCGACCCAGGCCGCAGCGCGTTGCACCACCTGCTCGAGATGGCCATGGGCCACCCA
>JBJOKP010000210.1:0-5250 GCA_046046045.1 Pseudomonadota bacterium
GGCGCCCGGGGCCAGCCGCTGCCAGGGCCGGCGTTCGGCGGGCACCTCGATGCGCAGGCGGTGGCCGAGGTACTGGCCGGTGAGCGAGTCCTCGCTGGCCATGACCTCGGCCGGCGTGCCCTGGGCCATGACGCGGCCGCCATGCACGCCGGCACCCGGGCCCATGTCGACCACATGGTCGGCGGCGCGGATCATGTCCTCGTCATGCTCGACCACGATCACGGTGTTGCCCAGATCGCGCAGCTTCTGCAGGGTCTGCAGCAGGCGGTGGTTGTCGCGCTGGTGCAGGCCAATGCTGGGTTCGTCGAGCACATACATCACGCCGGTCAGGCCCGAGCCGATCTGGCTGGCCAGGCGGATGCGCTGGGCCTCGCCGCCGCTCAGGGTGTCGGCCGCACGGCCCAGGCTGAGGTAGGACAGGCCCACGTCACAGAGAAAGCCCAGGCGGTTGCGGATCTCGCGCACCACCTTCTCGGCGATGCCGGCCCGCGCGCCCTGGAAGCGCAGGGCCTCGAAGTAGGCACGCGCCTGGGCCAGGCTGGCGCCGTTGAGGGTGTGCAGCGGCATGCCCAGGGCGCGGGACTCACTCTCCAGCCCGGCGCCGGCGGGGCGGGGGGCATGCCAGCGGGGGGCGCGCGGGCCGCCGGCCTCGGCCGCGATCAGGGGCAGGAAGACATGGCGGGCCTCGCGGCGCAGGCGGGCGCCGGCACAGTCCGGGCAGGGCAGGCTGGCGAGGTAGCGCGAAAGATCCTCGCGCACTGCGGCCGAGTCGGTCTCATGCAGGCGGCGGGTGTAGTTGGGCAGGATGCCCTCGAAGGGATGGGAGCGCTTGAGGTCGCGCTTGCGGCCATCGCTGCCTTCGGCCTCGTAGACGAAGCTGATGGCCTCCTCGCCCGAGCCCTGCAGCAGCACCTGCTGATGCTCGGGCGCGAGTTGCTCGAAGGGCGTGTTGACGTCGAAGCGGTAATGCCGCGCCACGCTCTCGATCATCGAGAAGATGTAGGGGTTGCGGCGGTCACAGCCCTTCACCGCGCCAGCCGCCATGCTCAGCTCGGGATGGGCGACCACGCGGGCCGGGTCCATGCGGCTGATCTGGCCCAGGCCGTCACAGGCCGGGCAGGCGCCCACGGGGGAGTTGAAGGAGAAGAGGCGCGGCTCCAGTTCGGCCAGGGCGAAGCTGCAGATGGGGCAGGCGTGGCGGTTGGAGAACAGGGTCTCGACCGGCGGACCATCCGAGTCGTCTTTGCCACCCGGACCCGCATCCATGTTCAGGGCGATCACCCGGCCATCGGCGATGCGCAGGGCCTGCTCGAAGCTTTCGGCCAGGCGCTGGCGGGCATCGCCACGCACCTTGAGGCGGTCGATCACCACGTCGACGTCATGTTTCTCCTGGCGCTCCAGGGCGGGCAGCTCGCTGGCCTCGACGATCTGGCCATCCACGCGGAAGCGCACATAGCCCAGGGCCTGCATGCGGGTGAAGAGTTCGGCGTATTCACCCTTGCGTTCACGCGCCACGGGCGCGAGCACCATGAGCCGCGTGCCCTCGGGCCAGGCCAGCACGGCATCGACCATCTGGCCGGTGGAATAGGCCTCCAGCGGCAGGCCGTGGTCGGGGCAATGCGGCAGGCCGGCGCGGGCATAGAGCAGGCGCAGGTAGTCGTGGATCTCGGTCACCGTGCCCACGGTGGAGCGCGGGTTGTGCGAGGTGGCCTTCTGCTCGATGGCGATGGCGGGTGCCAGGCCCTCGATGCTGTCGACCTCGGGCTTGTCCATGAGCTGCAGGAACTGGCGGGCGTAGGCCGACAGGCTTTCCACATAGCGGCGCTGGCCTTCGGCATACAGGGTGTCGAAGGCCAGGCTGGATTTTCCGGAGCCCGAGAGGCCGGTGATGACGATGAGCCGGTGCTGCGGCAGGTCCAGGTCGATGGCCTGGAGGTTGTGGGTGCGGGCACCGCGCAGTCGTAGCATGAAGCTCACTTAAGCAAATAGGCCGATGAAGACGATTGCGCCGACTGTCACCACCGTCGACCAGCGCAGCGCCCGGGATGATAGGGAACAGGCAGGACAAATCGCCTGTCACGACAGGCCTTTGCCGGCTCCAGGAATTCGCGCCGCGATATGGTGCATGCCTGTTTACAGGCCGGGAATTACCGCGATACTGTGTTTCGGTATTGTCAATTCGCAAGGTCTGACTCCCAACCCGGCCCGGTCTTCACGATGAGCAAATCCGGACACGCCCCGTCAGCGCGCCCTCATCCAGGCTCCACGGTGATCCCGATCAGAAGCGGCGGAGGCGGCGCTGAATCGACCTCACCCTACAGCCCGCAGGGCGAGGTCTGCCGGCATTGCGGCGTGCGCCAGTTCGCCCTGTTCGGCGCCCTGGATGACATCGGCCTGCAGAACATCCACATCCACATCGCGGACCTGAAGCTGGCGCCAGGCGAGTCGCTCTTCACCGCCCATGCCGGCGGCAAGGCGGTGTACACCGTGCGTTCCGGCGTGGTGCGTCTCGAGCGCAGCAGCGAGGCGGGCGAGCGGCGCATCCTGCGTCTGGCCGGCCGTAGCGATCTCATCGGCCTGGAGGCCGTGCTGCACCAGACCTATGCGGCCGATGCCGTGGCCTGCACCGAGGTGGAGGTCTGCCGCATTCCGCGCAACCTGATCGACGACCTCACCCACCGCCATCCCGAGCTCATGCTCGACCTGATGAAGCGCTGGCAGCGCACGCTGGACGATGCCGATGAATGGCTCACCGAGCTGACCCGTGGCCCGGCCCGCCACCGCATGCTGCGGCTGCTGCTCAAGCTGAGTGAATACGGCGCCCAGGACGGCCGCATCTGGTGGCCCACGCGGCAGGAGATGGGCGCCATGCTGGACATGACCTTCGAGACCGCCAGCCGGCTGGTGGCCGCGCTGCGTCGCGAGGGGGTGGTCGAGCCCATCGACCTGCGCCATGCCCGCATCGACATGGGCGCCCTGATGGTCGCCTTGCGGGTCGACTCAGCCCGCGAGTGAAGTAGCCCGAAGGCAACGGCCCCAAGAAAAAAGGCCCGCACTTGCGGGCCTTACTCGTGGCGCGGACCGGGGCAGGCCCGGTCCGGCGGGGACTCAGTCCTCGCCCTCGGCCACGCCGGCCACCGGGCCGTCATCCACGGCGGCCAGGGCATCCTGGGCCTCCTGCATGGCGACCAGGCGACGTTCGGTCTCGTCCATCTCGTCCTTGGCCTTGCGGGCACGGTGGAAGGCCAGACCGGTACCAGCCGGGATCAGACGACCCACGATGACGTTTTCCTTCAGGCCGCGCAGCTCGTCGCGCTTGCCCATGATGGCAGCCTCGGTGAGCACGCGGGTGGTCTCCTGGAAGGAGGCCGCCGAGATGAAGGAGTCGGTCGACAGCGAGGCCTTGGTGATGCCCAGCAGCACGTCGGCATAGGTGGCCGGCATCTTGCCCTGCGCACGCATGCGGTCGTTGGTGTCGAACAGGGCGGCCCGCTCGACCTGCTCGCCCACGATGTAGTGGGTGTCGCCGCTGTTGACGATCTGCACGCGACGCAGCATCTGGCGAACGATCACCTCGATGTGCTTGTCGTTGATCTTCACGCCCTGCAGACGGTAGACGTCCTGCACCTCGTCGACGATGTAGCGCGCCAGTTCCTCGATGCCCAGCAGGCGCAGGATGTCCTGCGGATCGGCCGGGCCGTCGACCACCAGTTCACCCTTGTTGACCACCTGGCCTTCGTGCACCAGGATGTTCTTCTCCTTGGGCACCAGGTCTTCCCAGACGCGGCCTTCCGGATCGGTGATCTGCAGGCGCACCTTGCCCTTGGTCTCCTTGCCGAAGCTGACCGTGCCGGTCATCTCGGCCAGGGTGCCCTTGTCCTTGGGCGAACGGGCCTCGAAGAGCTCGGCCACACGCGGCAGACCGCCGGTGATGTCTCGGGTCTTCTGGCCTTCGACCGGGATGCGGGCCAGCACTTCGCCGGGCATCACGTCCTGGCCGTCACGCACCTGGATCAGGGCTCCGACCTGGAAGCCGATGGTCACGGCGTGGTCGGTGCCGGGGATCTTGACCTCATGACCGCCGGCGTCCAGCAGCTTGACCTGGGGGCGCACCACCTTGGCCGAGCCGCGGCGCTTGGGATCGATCACCACCAGCGTGGACAGGCCGGTCACTTCGTCCACCTGCTTGGCGACAGTGACACCTTCCTCGATGTTCTCGAACCGCATGCGGCCGGCGAACTCGGTGATGATGGGGCGGGTCAGCGGATCCCAGTTGCCCAGCACGAAGCCGGGCTTCACGGCCTGGTCGGCCTTGACGTTCAGGGTCGCGCCATAGGGCACCTTGTGACGCTCGCGCTCGCGGCCGTGGGGGTCGGAGATGATGATCTCGCCCGACCGCGAGATGACCACCAGTTCGCCCTTGGCGTTGGTGACGTAGCGCATCGTGCTGTTGAAGCCGATGAGGCCTTCGCTCTTGGCATCGACGCTGGAGGCCACCGCCGCACGCGAGGCCGCACCACCGATGTGGAAGGTCCGCATGGTCAGCTGGGTGCCCGGCTCGCCGATCGACTGGGCGGCGATCACGCCCACGGCCTCGCCGCTGTTGACCAGGCCGCCACGGCCCAGGTCGCGGCCGTAGCACTTGGCGCACAGGCCGTAGCGGGTCTCGCAGGTGAGCGGGGTGCGCACCTTGACCTCGTCCACGCCGGCGGATTCGAGCAGCTCGAGCGCGTCTTCATCCAGCAGATGGCCGGCGTTGAGCAGGACCTGGCCGGTTTCGGGGTGCACCACGTCGCTGGCGGGCACGCGGCCCAGGATGCGGTCGCGCAGCGATTCGATGACTTCGCCGCCTTCGACCAGGGCACGCATGTTGATGCCGTGGTCGGTGCCGCAGTCGTCCTCGATCACCACCAGATCCTGGGTCACGTCGACCAGGCGGCGGGTCAGGTAGCCCGAGTTCGCGGTCTTCAGCGCCGTGTCCGCCAGGCCCTTGCGGGCGCCGTGGGTGGAGATGAAGTACTGCAGAACGTTGAGGCCTTCGCGGAAGTTCGCGGTGATGGGCGTCTCGATGATGGAGCCATCGGGCTTGGCCATCAGGCCGCGCATGCCGGCCAGCTGGCGGATCTGGGCGGCGGAACCCCGCGCGCCCGAGTCGGCCATCATGTAGATCGAGTTGAAGCTTTCCTGGTCGACGAGCTTGCCGTTGCGATCGGTCACCTTCTCGATCTTGAGGTGTTCCATCATGCGCTT
>JBJOKP010000211.1:0-5242 GCA_046046045.1 Pseudomonadota bacterium
GGCAGAGTGCGGCGTCTATGCCATCCAGCGATGTGCCCGACATCAGCCCGATGCAGCGTTGCACCGGCTGGTCCGTGGTGCAGGCGGCGCGGCTCACTACTCCATGCGCGCGAACTGCGCCGTGTCCACGGGGGGGAGCTCGGCGGCCGTCAGCTGTTCCCGGGTCACGCTCCATTGCGCCTCGAACGCCGGCCGGCTGCCAGCCGGGAGCGACTGGGCGTCGGAATTGCGAGCCATCTTCACCGGGTCCATCTGCTTGCCATCCACCTTGAACTCGAAGTGTAGATGTGGCCCGGTCGCCCAGCCCGTGGCGCCCACCTGACCGATGACCTGGCCCTGGGCCACCTTCTGGCCGACCTTGACGCCCAGACGGCTCAAGTGCGCGTAGAGCGTCGTGCGGCTGCCGCCATGGCGCAGCATGACGACATTGCCATAACCGTTCTGTCGGCCGGCGAACTCCACGGTGCCATCGCTGACCGAGCGCACCGGCGTGCCCTGGGGGGCACCGTAGTCCACGCCCAAGTGGGCCCGCCAGGTGTTGTGGATGGGATGCATGCGCATCGAGAACCCGGAGGTCACGCGCGAGAAGGCCAGGGGCGAGGCCAGGAAGGTGCGCGCCTTGTTGCGTCCGTCCGCACCATACCAGGCGCCACGCTCGTGGCCGTCCTGGAACCACAGCGCCTCGTGGGCCTTGCCCTGGTTGATGAAGCGCGCCGCCAGCACCCGCACCGAACTGCTGCCCCAGCTCACCGGCTGCCCCTCGGCACTTGCCGCCTCGTAGACGATGACGAACTGGTCGCCCTTGCGCAGATCGCGGCGGAAGTCGATCTCGCTGCCGAAGATGTCGGCCATCTGGAGCACCAGGGCATCGGGGATGCGAGCCTCATCCGCGGCGGCGAAGAGGCTGGTGCGGATGTAGCCAGACGCCATGGCGACCTGGACCTGCACCGGCAACTGCTCGGTCTGGGTGGCCCAGCGGCCACCCTCGTGGCGCAGGCTGAGCCGGCTGTAGTGGGTCTCGGCCTGATCAGCCGCCAGGGCGGGGCCGAGCACCTGCAGGCTCTGCAGACGGGTCAGACCGGCGCTGCCGCTGAGGTAGCGGGCCTGCACGGACTTGCCGCTGCGGCCCTGCAGCACCTGCTTGAGCTGGGGCTCGCGGCGCAGGGCGGCCAGCGCCTCGGGGTCCTGCACGCCCAGACGGCCCAGCAGGCTGTCCAGGCTGTCGCCGCTGCGGGTCAGCGTCTGGGCGCTGAGCAGCAGCTCGCGGTTCTCCAACGCCTCAAACTGGGGGCGCAGATCCTGCACCGGCACCGTCTCGGTCAGCAGCCGGGGTGTGATGGTGACTTCGCCGGGAAGATGCTCAGGGGCTGGCGCAAAGGCCGCCATGGCGGTGCTCAGCACCAGCGTGCCGGCGGCCAGGGTCAGGGGGCGCGGATGCCGGCGCGCCAGCCGCAGCGCCTTGAAGAGGCGCCGCCTTGCCCAGGCGGGCGACTGTGCCAGCACCGCCCGCAGCCAGGGGTTCAGCGCGGGTCGCAGATCAGCTCGGGAAAGGTGGGCAAGAGAGGGCATCTCGGGATCCAGACGACGGCTCGGCAGACCGGGAGCGCCACCTAGAATCCCTGGCTCGGCGCAACGAGGGGTCAGTGTAGCAACGTGACTTTCTTGCGAATTCGGTAAATACCTGTATCAAGCTGTCACATGACCCGCCCTGATCCCGCAGCCTCCGCGACGACCGCCCCCCCCGCCTACCCGGTGACCGACGCGGTGCGCGAGGCCATGGCCGTGAGCCTGCGCGGCAGCGAGGAACTGCTGCCGCAGAACGAATGGCAGGCCAAGCTGGCTCGCAGCGCCGCCACCGGCACGCCGCTGCGCATCAAGCTGGGCCTGGACCCGACCGCGCCGGACATCCACCTCGGCCACACGGTGGTGCTGAACAAGATGCGCCAGCTGCAGGACCTGGGCCACCAGGTGATCTTCCTGATCGGCGACTTCACCTCCATGATCGGCGACCCCTCGGGCCGCAACACCACCCGCCCGCCGCTCACGCGTGAGCAGATCGAGGCCAACGCCCAGACCTACTACAAACAGGCCAGCCTGGTGCTGGACCCGAGCAAGACCGAGATCCGCTACAACAGCGAATGGAGCGATCCGCTGGGCGCCCGCGGCATGATCCAGCTGGCCAGCCGCTACACCGTGGCTCGCATGATGGAGCGCAACGACTTCCACGAGCGCTTCAAGGCGGGCACGCCCATCAGCGTGCACGAGTTCCTCTACCCGCTGATGCAGGGCTACGACTCGGTGGCGCTCAAGAGCGACCTGGAGCTTGGCGGCACCGACCAGAAGTTCAACCTGCTGGTCGGTCGCGCGCTGCAGGGCGAATACGGCCAGGAGCCGCAGTGCATCCTCACCATGCCGCTGCTGGTGGGGCTCGACGGCGTCGAGAAGATGTCCAAGAGCAAGCACAACTACATCGGCATCACCGAAGAGGCGAACTCGATGTACGCCAAGCTGCTGTCGGTGAGCGACGAGCTGATGTGGACCTATTACACCCTGCTCAGTTGGCGTAGCGAGGCCGAGATCGCCGCGCTCAAGGCCGAGGTCGCGGCCGGCCGCAACCCCAAGGACGCCAAGGTGCTGCTGGCCAAGGAGCTGACCACGCGCTTCCACAGCGCGGCGGCCGCCGATGCGGCCGAGCAGGACTTCCAGAACCGCGCCAAGGGCGGCATTCCGGACGAGATCCCCGAGGTGAGCCTCAACGGCGCGCCGCTGGGCCTGGGCGCCCTGCTCAAGCAGGCCAACCTGGCGCCCTCGGGCAGCGAGGCCATGCGCCTCGTGGACGGCGGCGGCGTGCGCATCGACGGCACGGTGGTGAGCGACAAGGGTCTGAAGCTCGGCGCCGGCACCTATGTGCTGCAGGTGGGCAAGCGCAAGTTCGCGCGGGTCACGCTGAGCTGAGCGCAGCGGCGGCGCAGGAAGCACCATGCTGGCCCTTATCCAGCGCGTCAGCCAGGCCAGGGTCGAGGTCGACCTCGGCCAGGGCCTTGAGGTCGTGGGCCGCATCGGCCCCGGCCTGCTGGTGCTGGTCTGCGCCGAACAAGGCGACGGTCTGGCCCAGGTCCACAAGCTGGTGGACAAGCTGCTCAAGCTGCGCATCTTCAGCGACGAGGCCGGCAAGATGAACCGCAGCGTGCAGGACGTGAACGGCGGCCTGCTCATCGTCTCGCAGTTCACCCTGGCGGCCGACTGTTCCGGCGGCAACCGGCCCAGCTTCACGGCGGCGGCCGGCCCGGAACTTGGCCGCAGCCTTTATGAGGCGGTGGTGGAGCGCGCCCGCACCCATCATCCCGATGTCGCGACCGGCATCTTTGGCGCCGACATGAAGGTCCACCTGCTCAATGACGGGCCGGTGACCATTCCCCTGACCCTGCGCTGAGGGCGGAAAACACGAAGCCGCCCGGAGGCGGCTTCAAGAGGAAGGGCAGCGCCGTCGCTGCCCACCCAACCGGGTCTGTCCTCAGTCCGCGTAGGCGCCCGCGGCCTTGATGACCGGACCCCACTTGGCGATTTCGGCCTCGACAAACTTCTTGTGCTCGGCGCCACCCACACGTGCATCGGCGACGACCACCGCACCCAGGGCTTCCTGGCGCTTGTGGAAGTCCGCGTCCTTCAGCGCATTGCGCAGGGCGGCGTTGAGCTTCTCCTGCACCGCCTTGGGCGTGCCCTTGGGGGCATAGAGGCCATGCCAGATGCTGACGTTGAAGCCCTTGAAGCCCGACTCGTCCATGGTCGGCAGCTTGGCCAGGGCGGGTGCAGTCAGGTGCTTGAGCGAGGTGACCGCATAGGCCCTGACCTTGCCGCTTTCGATCTGCTGGGTGGTGTTGGTGGTCTGGTCACACATCAGGTCGACCTGGCCGCCCAGCAGGTCGGTCATGGCCGGGGCCGTGCCCTTGTAGGGCACGGTGGTCATGTCCACGCCTATCGCCTGCTGGAAGAGCAGGCCGCAGAGGTGAGATGCGGCGCCCAGGCCAGCGTTGGCGAGGTTGATCTTGCCCTTGTTGGCGTCGATCCACTTGCGCAGTTCGGCGATGTTGGCCGCCGGCAGGGTGGGCCGGCCAATCACGGTCATCGGCACCTCGTTCACCATGCCGATGTATTCGAAGTCCTCGAGGGTCTTGTAGGGCAGGTTGCGGTAGAGGGCTGGCGAGGTGGCCATGCCGATGTGGTGCAGCAGCACGGTATAGCCATCCGGCGCCGCCTTGGCCACCTTGGCGGCGCCCAGGGTGCCGCCAGCGCCCCCCACGTTGTCGATGATGACGGTCTGCTTCAGTTCGCGGCGCAGCACGTCGCCCAGGTCGCGGGCCACCTTGTCGGTGGGGCCGCCGGCGGCGAAAGGCACGACGATGGTGACCGGCTTTTCCGGATAACCCTGGGCCAGGGCGGCGGTGGTGGCGGTGAGCGTGGCGAAGGTGGCCAGCGCCAGGGTGATCAGCTTCTTCATGGGGATGTCTCCGGGTGGGGCAGTCGTTCAGGGAACAGCGGTGACCGGGTGCGCCAGACTATGCCCCGATCACGGGCCTGTGTGATGATGCTAGCTGCGGCCAGTCGGGCCCGTGCCGCGGGAACTACGTAAGACCTTGCCCTGATTCAAGTCCATATCAAGCCTGTCCGCCGAACCTGCCCCATGCCCGCCATCACCCGCTTCGATCCGCCCGTGACCGCCCCGGTCATCGACCAGCCCCGCCTGGAGCGGCGCGAGCAGGGTGCGCCGCAGCGCGCCACCTGGACGTTGTACGAATCCGCCGGCAAGGACCTGGCCGCCGGCATCTGGGCCTGCGAGGTGGGCCGCTGGCGCATCGAGTTCCCGCCGCACGAGGACGAATATTTCTTCGTGCTCGAGGGCCATGCCCGCCTGCATGACGAGGCCGGTGGCGTGGTCGATGTGCGCGCCGGCCAGGCCGCGGTGATCCCCGGTGGCTTCCAGGGCTCGTTCGAGGTGGTGGAGCCGGTGCGCAAGCACTTCGTCGTCATCGACCGCAGCGCCACTCCGTGAGGGCTGCCACGCGCTGTTGAGCGCACGCCCAGCGTCAACAGCGCAGCCTGGCCAGGCTCACTTGTAGCTGCGCGCGTCCTCGATCACCTTGCCGTCATTGGGCAGGCTGCCTGCAGCCACCAGGCGCACCTCGGCGCGCAGCTTGGTGATGTCGCGCACGCTCTCGGCCACGCGGGTGGCCAGGCCCTCGGG
>JBJOKP010000212.1:0-5238 GCA_046046045.1 Pseudomonadota bacterium
CATGGGTTCGCCGTCCAGGCTGCGGTTGTTGGCCAGGGCCATCACGTCGGCATAGTCGGCCAGCAGGTTGGCATCGTCACCCACCAGCTTGACCGCCTTCTCGTAGGCCGGCAGGGCCTCCTGGGCGCGCCCCAGCACGGCCAGGGAGCGGCCCAGCATGGCCCAGCCCTGGGCATCGTCGGGCTTCTGGGCCAGCCGTTCCTTGAGCTTGGTGACCAGGCCCTCGATCTGGTCCATGCCCAGGGCATGGCTGTTGCCACCCCCCTGGCCATCCTGGGCGGCCTGGGCCTGGCCCGGCTTCTCGCCCACGAGGGCCGGCGAGCCGGTCCAGAGGTAGCCGCCGGCACCCACGAGCAGCACGAAGACGGCGGCGGCGGCGATGGTGGATCGGCGCAGGCGCGGCCGTGGCTCGCTCACGGCAGGGGGTGTGGATCGGCTGCCAGCCCGGCCGACCTGGGTCGGCGTGGCGGCCATCGGTGCGGCGGCGGCCGCGGCGGCGGCCGCGTCGCCGGCCATCACGAGATCGAGCAACTTGCGTTCAAGACCTGCGCGGGCCTGGTCGTAGGCGGACTGGTCCAGCACACCGCTGGCATGCAGCTGCTGCAGGTGCAGCAGCTGCTGCTTGAGGGTGGCGACGGTGTCGGTGGTCATGGAATCGGATCGGAAGAATCAGGCGTTCTTGGTCGGTGCGGCCGGGTCGGCGGCGTCGCCGTCAAGGTCAGGGTCAGGCTCGAAGCGGTCGGCCGAAAGGCGGGCGCGGCGTCGCAGCACCAGGCCCAGCACGAGGATGCCGCCCACCATCAACACCGCCGGGCCCACCCACAGCAGCGCGGTGGCGGGCTTGAAGGGCGGGCGGTAGAGCACGAAGTCGCCGTAGCGGTCGGTCATGTAGGCAATGATCTCGGCGTCGGTCTTGCCCTTGTCGAGCAGCTCGCGCACCTGCTGGCGCAGGTCGATGGCCAGGTCGGCGTGGGAGTCGGCAATGGTCTGGTTCTGGCACACCAGGCAGCGCAGTTCGGCGGTGATGCGCAACATGCGCGCCTCGAGGGCCGGATTGGCCGCGGCGGGCGCGGCATCGGCGGCCCGCGCGGGCAGTGCGGCCGATAGCGCCAGGCTGAGGGCCGCGAAGAAGACAAAAACTGGCGCGGCCAGGCGTCTGCCGGCACGCAGGGCAGGAATCATGGACATGGGCGGAAAGCTCAGCTGTTGAGCTGCTGGATCAGCGGCTCGATCTTGGTGCGCAGCACCTCGGGCGTGATGGGACCGATCTGCTTGTAGCGGATCACGCCCTGGCGGTCGATCACGAAGGTCTCGGGCACGCCATAGACGCCGAAGTCGATGCCGACCTTGCCGGCGGCATCGAAGAGCGAGGCCTCGTAAGGATTGCCGAACTGGCTCAGCCACCCCAGGCCATCCGGGCGCTTGTCCTTGTAGTTCAGGCCGTAGATGGGCACCAGCTTCTTCTTGGCGAACTCGACCAGCAGCGGATGTTCCTCGCGGCAGGCCACGCACCAGCTGGCCCAGACGTTGAGCAGCCAGACCTTGCCCAGCATGTCGTCGCGCTTGAAGGTCTTGTCGGCATCGCTCAGCAGGGGCAGGGCGAACTGCGGGGCCGGCTTGCCGATCAGCGGCGAAGGCACCTCGCGCGGATCGAGCTTCAGCCCAACGCCGAGGAAGGCAGCCAGCACGCCGAAGATGGCCAGCGGAATGAGGAAACGCCAGACCTTCTTCATGCCTGTGCTCCAGCCAGGGCCGCTGCCGACTGTTCGGCGCGGCGGGCCTGGCGATAACGACGGTCAGACGCCGCCAGCAAACCACCCAGGGCCATGAGCACGCAACCGCCCCAGACCCAGTTGATGAAGGGCTTGACATACACCCGCACGATCCAGGCGTCGCTGCCTTCCACCGGCTCTCCCAGCGAGACATAGAGGTCCCGGGTGAAGCCCGCATCAATGGCGGCCTCGGTCATGGGGTTGGTCTGCACGCGATAGATGCGCTTCTCGGGGTGCAGGGTGGTGACCACCTTGTCGCCGCGGGTCACCGGCACCAGACCCTGCCAGGCCTGGTAGTTCGGCCCAGGCTGCTGGCGCACGCCTTCGAAGCGGAAGGTGTAGCCCAGCACCGTGGTGGTATCACCCGGGTTCATCTTCACGTCCCGCTCGACCTCATAGGTCTTGACCATGGTGACGCCGAAGATGAAGGCCGCCACGCCGAGGTGGGCCAGCATCATGCCGTACTGGGCCCGACCGACCTGGCGCAGCTTGGTGCCCGCCCCGGCCAGGCCGGCCGAGCCGACACGCTCCCACAGGTCGGTGGCCGTGGTGCTGGCGATCCAGAAGGCCAGGGCGAAGCCCAGGCTGGCCATGGGCTTGATCTCGCCCTCGGCCCAGCCGGCCACCAGGGTGGCGACCAGGGTGACGGCCGCCGCCCAGCGCAGGCGCCTGGCCAGATCGGGCACCTCGGCCTCGCGCCACCGCGCCAGCGGACCGATGCCCATGAGGAAGACCACCGGCGCCATCAGCGGCACGAAGACGGTGTCGAAATAGGGCGGACCGACCGAGATCTTGCCCAGGCCCAGGGCGTCCAGCACCAGCGGATACAACGTGCCCAGCAGCACGGCGGCCATGGCCACCACCAGCATCACGTTGTTGCCCAGCAGAAAGGTTTCGCGCGACACGAGCGAGAAGCGTGCCCCCAGGCCCACGTTGGGAGCGCGCCAGGCGTAGAGCGAGAGCGAGCTGCCGATCACCACCACCAGGAAACCCAGGATGAAGAGCCCGCGCTTGGGATCGGTGGCGAAGGCATGCACCGACGAGAGCACGCCCGAGCGGACCAGGAAGGTACCCACCAGCGAGAGCGAGAAGGCCATGATGGCCAGCAGCACGGTCCAGTTCTTGAAGCTACCGCGCTTCTCGGTCACGGCCAGCGAGTGGATCAGCGCCGTGCCCACCAGCCAGGGCATGAAGGAGGCGTTCTCCACCGGGTCCCAGAACCACCAGCCGCCCCAGCCCAGCTCGTAGTAGGCCCACCAGGAGCCCAGCATGATGCCGATGGTGAGGAAGATCCAGGCCGCCGTGGTCCACGGGCGGCTCCAGCGCGCCCACTGGGCATCGAGGTTGCCGCCGATCAGCGCTGCGATGGCGAAGGCGAAGGCCACCGAGAAGCCCACATAGCCCATGTAGAGCATGGGCGGGTGGATGACCATGCCCGGGTCCTGCAGCAGCGGGTTGAGGTCGCGACCATCCGGTGCGGCTGGCCAGAGGCGCTCGAAGGGGTTGGAGGTGATGAGGGTGAAGAGCAGGAAGCCCGAGGCCACCAGGCCCATCACGGCCAGGATGCGGGCCAGCACCGGCAGGGGCAGGTTGCGGCTGAACAGGCCCACGGCCGACATCCATACCACCAGCATCAGCAGCCACAGCAGCAGTGAGCCTTCGTGGCCACCCCACACGCCGGCGATGCGGTAGGGCAGCGGCAGGGCACTGTTGGAGTTCTGGGCGACGTAGAGCACCGAGAAGTCATTGACGATGAAGCTGCTGGTCAGGCAGACGAAGGCCAGACCGACCAGGGCCGTGGTGAGATGAGCCGCCGGACGGGCCAGCACCATGAGATCGGCCCGGCCGCGCTGGGCGCCCACCAGGGGCACGATGCCCAGCACCAGGGCCATGCCCAGGGAAAGCCAGAGGGCGAGATGTCCGAGTTCAGGCGTCATTGCGGCATCCCCTTCGCGGCGGCGTTGCTGGTCATCTTGCCGCCTTCCTTGGCGCGCTTGAGCGCCTCGGCGGCCTCGGGCGGCATGTAGTTCTCGTCATGCTTGGCCAGCACCTCGCGGGCCACGAACACGCCGTTCTCGATCTTGCCCTGGGCCACCACGCCCTTGCCCTCCTTGAAGAGGTCCGGGAGGATGCCCGAGTAGCGCACCGGCACGGTCTTGACCGTGTCGGTGACGACGAAGGCAACCTGCACGCCATCCCGCTTGACGCTGCCGGTCTCGACCATGCCGCCCAGGCGGAAGGTGCGGCCCTCGGGCGCCTCCTTGTTGGCGATCTGGCTGGGCGAGTAGAAGAAGACGAGGTTGCTCTCGAAGGCGTTGAGCACCAGGGTGACGATGGCGCCCACGGCGACCAGGATGCCCACGGCGATGGTGGCGCGCTTGCGGCGGGGGGTCATGCTTCAGTTCTCCTCATCCAGGGGCTGGGCCGCAGCGGCCCGGGCCTGGCGGTGGCGCTGCGAGATCAGCAGCGGTTCGGCGACCATGGCGATCGCGCAGACGATGTAGGAGCCCCAGACATAGAGTCCGTAGCCTCCCATGGCGAAGAATTCGCCGGCACTGCCCCAGTTCATGGTGCGGTCCTCGAAGGGGTTGGATGGACAGGCAGAAGCGGCATCAGGCCTCCCGGGCACCAGGCCGGCCGGCCAGGGCGCCGACCCACTCGGCCTCGCGCTCGCGTTCGAGCACCAGGGCGCGGGTGCGCATGAAGACCACCGCAAAGGCATAGGCCCAGCAGGCCAGGGCCATGAGCAGCATGGCAGTGAGCATGGTCGAGGCCATCTTGGCCTGGCTGCCCATGCCCACGCTGGCGCCCTGGTGCAGGGTGTTCCACCACTTCACCGAAAAGTAGATGATGGGCACGTTGACCGCACCAACAATCGCCAGCAGGGCACCGGCCTTGTCGGCGCGCTGCACGTCGTCGATGGCCGCCACCAGGGCCATGTAGCCCAGGTAGAGCAGCAGCAGGATGAATTCGCTGGTCAGACGCGCGTCCCAGACCCACCAGGTACCCCAGGTCGGCTTGCCCCAGACGGCGCCGGTCCACAGGGCCAGGAAGGTGAACATCGCCCCCGTGGGCGCGATGGCCCGCGCCAGCATGGCGGCCAGGCGGATATGGAAGGCCCAGCCCACCGCGGCCCAGAAGGCCATGGCGAGGTAGAGCACCATCGAGACCCAGGCCGCCGGCACGTGGATGAAGATGATGCGGTAGGAGTCGCCCTGGGTGGCGTCGGTGGGCGCCACGAAGAAGCCGATGTAGAGGCCGGCGACGGTCAGGCCCAGGGTGGCGATCCAGAGCCAGGGCAGCAGCCAGCCGGTCAGCACGTAGAAGCGCGACGGGGCGGCGAAGGTGAAGAGTCGGAGTCGGGCGGTGGACATGAGAGCGCTTCGGTCACGCCGGATGGCGCGGCAGGGTCGCTATTGTTGCCGGTCAAGCTGGAGCGGGCCTGAAGCCGGGGGCTTGTTGGAGC
>JBJOKP010000213.1:0-5212 GCA_046046045.1 Pseudomonadota bacterium
AGTGGTAGTGCCAGTTGTCCTCGCTCATGTTGCCCAGCGAGGCACCGATGCCGCCCTGGGCGGCCACGGTGTGGGAGCGGGTCGGGAAGACCTTGGAGAGCACGGCCACGTTGAGGCCGGCCTGGGCCAGTTGCAGCGAGGCGCGCATGCCCGAACCACCGGCGCCGACGATCACGACGTCGAACTTGCGACGTGCCAGGGAAGTAGCCAGATTCATTTCAGAGTCTCCAGAGGACTTGGGCGGCCCAGCCGACACAGGCGACCAGCCAGACGATGGCAAAGACCTGCAGCACGAGGCGCACGCCCACGGGCTTGATGTAGTCCATCCAGATGTCGCGCACGCCGACCCAGGCGTGCCAGGCCAGGGCCAGCACGATCACCAGGGTGGAGAGCTTCATCCACTGGGCCGAGAAGATGCGGGCCCAGCTGTCGTAGCCCAGCGGGCCACCGAAGATGACCTGGAGCAGCAGCACCAGGGTGTAGAGCGCCATCAGGGCGGCGGTCACGCGCTGCACGAGCCAGTCGCGCAGACCGTAGTGCGCACCGACGACGATGCGCTTGGATCCGTAGTTTTGAGCCATGGGTGGCTTTCTGGTCGAAGGGTCGGAGGAACCGGGAAACTGATCCGGAGCGTCAGAACAGGCCGAAGAGCTTGGCGCCCAGCACCACGGTCAGCGGCAGGCTCAGGGCCAGCGTGACGATGGCCGAGCTGTGGCCGTGCTGCTTGGTGACGCTGTGGGTGGCGTCCATCCAGAGGTGGCGAAGGCCGGCGATGAGGTGGTGCAGATAGGCCCAGATCAGGCCCAGGGCGACCAGCTTGACGAACCAGCCCGGCAGACCCAGACCCCCGTTGAAGGCCGCCTTGAAGGCGTCGAAGCTGACCTCGGAGGTGAGGCTGTTGTCGAACATCCAGAGGATGAATGGCAGCAGCAGGAACATCAGCAGACCGCTCACGCGATGCAGGATCGACACGACGCCCGCGATCGGCAGGCGGTAGGTGGCGAGATCGGTGATGTGGATGTTGCGGAAGACCGGTCGTTGCGGAGGACTCGTATCAGCCATGGTGTGCCTTATCGTGTTCGCGGGAGACAGTCCAGAGGACTCGGGGGTGAACTTCGGGGAGGACTTGGGCATTCACCTCGAAAGGTGGTTGCGTCCAGGTCAATCCAAAGAGTTTATTGCAATGCAACAAGGGTTTTCGGCGATTCGCACGCGGCGCGGACTCTGCCCTGCCAGCCTGTTGCCCGGCTGACGGCGCTGCGCCTTGAGCACGCGCATCGCGGGATGCCGGCTCGCCGGGGCGCGGGTTCAGTTCAGCTCATTGCGGTAGTAATGGGAGGCGGTGACGTAGAGGCCGCGACGCAGTTCCACCGGCTTGTCGCCATAGGTGTAGGAGAGGCGCTCCACGCTCAGCAGCGGCGTGCCGGCGGGCACGGCCAGCACCTCAGCCGTGGCAGCGTCGGCGGCCACGGCGCGAATCTTTTCCTCGGCGCGGATCATGCGCACGCCGAACTCGGTCTCGAACAGGCCGTAAAGCGGGCCGCGCAGGTCTTCCAGGCGCTCCTGGGTCAGGCCGCGGAAGAGCACGCCGGGCAGCCAGATATCGTCCAGCACCACCGGACGTTCGGCCTGAGCCAGGGTGCGGCGGATCTGCAGCGCGCTGTCGCCGGCACGCAGGTCCAGGGCCCGGGCCACGTCGGCCGGGGCACGCAGGCGGCGGCATTCAAGAATGCGGCGGGCCAGCGGCTGGGCCGGCTTGCCATCCTCGCCCTGCAGGCGCAGGAAGCGGTACTGCACCTTTTCCTCGCTGTGCGTGGCCACGAAGGTGCCCTTGCCCTGGCGGCGCACCAGCAGGTTCTCGGCCGCCAGTTCGTCGATGGCCTTGCGCACCGTGCCCTGGCTCACGCGGTAGCGGGCGGCCAGTTCCACCTCGCTGGGAATGGCCTCGCCGGGGCGCCACTCGCCCTCCTGCAGGCTGCGCGTGAGCAGGGCCTTGATCTGCTGGTAGAGCGGGCTGAAGGCCGGCGTCAGCTCGGCCGGATCACCGGCATTGGCCGCGGGGGCCGCTGGCACGACCGCGGTGGCGGCAGGTCCGCCTGTGGCGCCGGATGCAGCAGGCAGGGGCAATGACGAAGACGCGGCGGGCGGCATGGCGCAGATTGCAGCACAGCGCCCCTGGCGGCGGCAACCGATTTCCGCCATGTCTTATATAAGACATAAGATTATTGACATGCCCCGGGTCAACCCTTAGACTCGCCCGCGCTTTTTCGCACACCCACCCCCCGAGGAGCCCCTCCATGAGCAAGTCCCCCGTTCGCGTCGCCGTTACCGGCGCTGCCGGCCAGATCGGCTACGCCCTGCTGTTCCGCATCGCCTCGGGCGAAATGCTGGGCAAGGACCAGCCGGTCATTCTTCAACTGCTGGAAGTGCCGGTGGAGAAGGCCCAGGAAGCCCTCAAGGGCGTGATCATGGAGCTGGAAGACTGCGCCTTCCCGCTGCTGGCGGGCATCGAGGCCCACAGCGATCCGATGCAGGCCTTCAAGGACACCGACTACGCCCTGCTGGTCGGCGCCCGTCCCCGTGGCCCCGGCATGGAGCGCGCCGACCTGCTGGCCGCCAACGCCCAGATCTTCACCGCCCAGGGCAAGGCCCTGAACGCCGTGGCCTCGCGCAACGTCAAGGTGCTGGTGGTCGGCAACCCGGCCAACACCAACGCCTACATCGCCATGAAGTCGGCCCCGGACCTGCCGGCCAAGAACTTCACCGCCATGCTGCGCCTGGACCACAACCGCGCTGCCAGCCAGCTGGCCGCCAAGACCGGCAAGCCGGTGGCCGCCATCCAGAAGCTGGCCGTGTGGGGCAACCACTCGCCCACCATGTACGCCGACTACCGCTTCGCCACCATCGACGGCGCCTCGGTCAAGGACATGATCAACGATCACGTCTGGAACAAGGACGTCTTCCTGCCCACCGTGGGCAAGCGTGGCGCTGCCATCATCGCCGCCCGCGGCGTCTCGTCGGCTGCCTCGGCCGCCAACGCCGCCATCGACCACATGCGCGACTGGGCCCTGGGCACGAACGGCGCCTGGGTCACCATGGGCGTGCCGTCCAAGGGTGAATACGGCATCCCCGCCGAGACAATGTTCGGCTACCCGGTCACCTGCGAAGGCGGCGAATACAAGATCGTCGAAGGCCTGCCCATCGACGCCTTCAGCCAGGAATGCATCAACAAGACCCTGGCCGAGCTCGAAGGCGAGAAGGACGGCGTCAAGCACCTGCTCTGATCGCCCCCCAGCCGTCAGAATGTGAAGGGCCGGCCCGCGAGGGTCGGCCCTTTTTCTTGCCGTCGCCATTGCCGTAGCCGCTGCCGCACCATGAGCTCCACCGCCGTCCACCCCCGCCTGGCCCTCTTCGAGAGCGGCGAGATCGCCCCCAGCCTGCCGGTCTGCGACCACTACAGCGGTGTCGAGCCGCGCATGAGCAAGAGCCTGCAGCTGCAGGGCGAGCTCGGCCCGGTGTTCGACGTCACCCTGGACGCCGAGGACGGCGCCCCGGTCGGCGGCGAGCTGGAGCACTGCACCCTGATCGCCGAGCTGGTGAACTCGCCGGCCAACCGCTGGGGCCGGGTCGGCGCCCGGGTGCAGGTGGTGGACCATCCGCGCTTCGAGGCCATGGTCGACCTGCTGTTGCAGCGCGCCGGCGAGCGCCTGGCCTACCTCATGCTGCCCAAGCCCAATGCGCTGGCCGACGTGGAGCGCGGCATCGCCGCCATCGATGCCGCCCGGGCCCGCCACGGCATCACCCGCGAGATCCCGGTGCACACCCTGGTCGAGACCCACGGCGCCCTGCGCGATGCCTTTGCCATCGCTGCCCTGCCGCGCATCGAGTCGCTCAGCTTCGGGCTGATGGACTTCGTCTCCGGCCACCGCGGCGCCATCCCGCAGAGCGCCATGGGCGCCAAGGGCCAGTTCGAACATCCGCTGGTGGTGCGCGCCAAGCTGGAGATCGCCGCCGCCTGCCATGCCGCCGGCAAGACGCCCTCGCACTGCGTGGTGACCGAGTTCAAGAACCTCACCGCCCTGGAAGAGGCCGCCACCCGGGCCTGCCGCCAGTTCGGCTACACCCGCATGTGGAGCATCCACCCCGACCAGATCCGCCCCATCGTGGACGCCTTCGCGCCCAGCTCGGCCGAGGTCGACCTGGCCATCGAGATCCTGCAGGCCGCCCAGGCCGCCGGCTGGGGCCCCATCCGCCACCGCCACGCCGGCCAGGACCAGCTGCACGACCGCGCCAGCTACCGCTATTTCTGGCACGTGCTGGAGCGGGCCCACCGCACCTCCTTCGCCCATGGCTCGCAACTGCCGGCCGAGGTGCGCGCTGCCTACTTCGGCGACTGAGGCGCCAGCCCCTTGCGACCCTTCGTCGGCCTCATCCAGGGCTAGCCAAGTCTTATATAAGACATATAATTCAGGGGTTTCCCTGGGGCCCGCCGAACGTGACCCACCTCACGCCCGGCATGGAGCTTGCCAGTGCCTCCCCCCGGCGCTAGCGTCGCTGCCTTGCGCCCCCACCTTCCCCGTCGCCCTCCTTCGACCCACCCTTCTTCTGACCCGGAGTTCTCCCATGCTGCAAGCCTATCGCCAACACGCGGCCGAACGTGCCGCCCTGGGCATCCCTCCGCTGCCGCTGACCGCCCAGCAGGTGGCCGAGGTGATCGAGCTGATCAAGAACCCGCCCGCCGGCGAAGAAGGCTTTCTGCTGGACCTCATCACCCATCGCGTGCCCCCGGGCGTGGACGATGCCGCCAAGGTCAAGGCCAGCTTCCTGGCTGCCGTGGCGCATGGCGACGTGAAGGTCGGCCTGATCTCCAAGGCCAAGGCCACCGAGCTGCTGGGCACCATGGTGGGTGGCTACAACGTGCATCCGCTGATCGAGTTGCTGGATGACGCCGAGGTGGCCGGCGTGGCCGCCGACGGTCTGAAGAAGACCCTGCTGATGTTCGACTACTTCAACGACGTCGCCAGCAAGGCCAAGGCCGGCAATGCCAAGGCCCAGGAAGTGATGCAGAGCTGGGCCGACGCCGAGTGGTTCACCAGCCGCCCTGAAGTCGAGAAGAAGATCACCGTCACCGTCTTCAAGGTGCCCGGCGAGACCAACACCGACGACCTCTCCCCGGCGCCCGACGCCTGGAGCCGTCCGGACATCCCCCTGC
>JBJOKP010000214.1:0-5183 GCA_046046045.1 Pseudomonadota bacterium
CTTGTCGTTCACCAGGGTCAGGCGGCCGCGGATCATGGGGTGCCAGTCGTAGCCGTTCACCCCGGCACCATCCAGCGTGGCACGGAAGCTGGCCGCCTGGTCCGGCTGGATGTTGATGACGAAGCGGTCCGGCGTGCCCGGCGGCGTGGCCGCCCGCCAGCTTTCGATCAGGTCGGTGCGCAGCACCACCAGCAGCAGCAGGGCCAGCAGGCCCAGGGACAGCGCGCTCACCTGCAGCACCACCAGGCCGGGCCGGGCGGCCAGCTGGCGGGTGGCCAGCAGCAGCCAGCGCGGTGCGCCCACATCCGGCACGGCGCGGCGCAGCACCATCACGGCCAGCCAGGCCAGGGCGGCGAACAGGCCCCAGGCGACACCGAAACCGGCCACGGTCACCAGGCCCAGCTTGAGGTCGTCCGCACTCACCACCAGCAGCGCGCCATAGCCCAGCACGCCGCCGATCAGCACCGAGGCCGAGCCGGCCCGCAGCCCGCCCAGCTGGCGCCGCAGCACCCGCAGCGGCGGCACCTGGGCCAGCTGCAGCAGGGGCGGCAGCCCGAAGGCGGCCAGCAGGGTGAGGCCCACGGCCAGGCCCAGCCCGGCGGGGCGCCAGCCGGGCGCCGGCAGGGCCGTGCCCACCAGGCTGCCCAGCAGGGCGGCGAAGACCTGCTGCACCGCCAGGCCCACGGCCACCCCGGCCAGGCTGGCCAGCAGCCCAGCCAGGCCAAACTCGACCAGATAGGCCTGGGCGATCAGGCGCCGTGGCAGGCCCAGCACGCGCAGCAGGGCGCAGGCATCCAGGCGGCGCTGGGCAAAGTTGCGGGCCGCGATGGCCACGGCCACGGCTGCCAGCAGCCCGGCCAGCACGGCCACCAGGTGCAGGAACTGGCTGGCCCGGTCCAGGGTCTGGCGCATCTCGGGGCGACCCTGGTCCAGGGTTTCCAGGCGCACGCCGCGCAGGGCCAGGGTGTTGAGGCGGTCCTGCGCCCAGGCCTGGTAGGCCTGCAGGGCGGTCTGGCCCGACCGCCCGGCGCCGGCCGGTGCGGCCACGGCCAGACGCCAGGTCACCCGGCTGGCGGGCTGGATGAGACCGGTGGCCGGCAGGTCGGCGGCATTGAGCATCACCCGCGGCGCGAAGTTGATGAAGCCGGCACCGCGGTCGGGCTCCAGGCGCAGCACGGCGGACAGGCGCAGGCTGGCGTCGCCCAGCAGCAGCGGGTCACCTGGCTTGAGGTTCAGGGCTTCGAGCACCGCGGCGTCGGCCCACACCTCGCCGGCTGGCGGACCCTGGCGCAGCTTGCGGGCCGGCTGGCCGTCGCCGACCGGGCTGATCTCCAGCTCGCCACGCAGGGGGTAGTGCTCACTCACGGCCTTTACCGCCACCAGGCGCGAGGCGCCGCCCTGGGCCTCGGCCGCCCGCGCCATGCTGGGGAAGCTGGCATTGCTGGCCTGGCCCAGGCCCATGGCCCTGGCCTGGGCGGCGAACTCATCCGGCAAGGGCTGGTCGCTGGCGATGACCAGATCCCCTCCCAGCAGGGCGCCGGCATCCCGGGTCAGCCCAGCCTGCAGGCGGTCGGCGAAGAAGGCCACGGCCGACGAGGCCCCCACCGCCAGCATGATGGCCAGCAGCAGCAGGCGCAGTTCGCCCGAGCGCAGGTCCTGCCGCCATTGCCGCCAGCCCAGGGCCCAGGCGGAGGGCAGCGGGCGTCGGGCCGGGGTCGGGGCAGGGGGCGTCGGGCGGATGGACATGGGCCGGGCGGTGGTTCTTGAAAGGGGCAGTCTCGCAGGCGGTGGGCCGCCAGCGGCGGGGGCGTTGATTGGCCGTGCGGGGCGAGGGTTCAGGCAGCCTGGGCCCGCCAGACCCGGGCCACCATCTCGTCAGGGGCCACGGCTGGCCGGCCCAGCAGGCCAGCAAAGGCGGCAGTGGCTGCCGGGTCGGCCACATTGGGCACACGCAGCATGGCCAGGGTGTCACTGGTGAAGGGGGAGGGCGGCAGCCAGTCGCCCGCCCGGGCCATGGCGATGGACCAGCAATCCGGCAGGCCGATCTGCCGCGCCGGGCCATGGCCCAGCTGGGCCCGCAGGCTCTGGATGAAGTCACCCAGGCTGAGCTGGCGCGGGCCGACCGCTGCGAACATGCCGGTGCGGTCGCGGGCTTCGCCGCTCAGCAGGTTGAGCACCGCGGCGGCGATGTCGGTTACCGCCACCGGTTGCAGGCGCGAATGCAGGGCAATGCCCGGCATCACCAGCAGGGGCAGGCGGGCCAGGCGCATGAACATGGTGCTGCCCTCGCCGCCCGGGCCGTAGACCACGCTGGGGCGCAGGATGGCGGCATCCAGCCGGCCATCGGCTGCCAGGGCCAGCAGGCCCTCGTCGGCCGCACGTTTGGTACGGGCATAGGCCGTGTCCATCTGGTCCACGCCCAGGGCCGAGATCTGCACCACGCGGCGGATGCCGGCCAGGGCGCAGGCCTCGAACAGGGCCAGCGGCGCCTGGGTGTGAATGGCCGCCATGGGTCGGCGCGCGGAATCCTTGAGGATGCCCACGGCGTTCACCACGGCATTGATGCCAGCCAGGCGCGCCTGCCAGTCGGCCGGGTCGAGGGCGCGGGTGAAATCCAGCGCCGGCCCGGACTTCAGCCCGCTGACCTGGTGGCCGGCCGCACGTAGCTTCCGGCTGATGTGGCCGCCGATGAAGCCGGTGTCGCCACAGACAAGGATGTGCACGTCGAACTCCTGGAAAACTGGAAGTTGTGGGCCGCTTAGAAGATGCAGGCGGCGGGCCGGACTGCAAGTGATGGGATGCATCCTCGCAAAGCCGGCGCGAGGCCGGGGCTGAAGGGACAAGTTGCAGCGCCAGGCTTCTCCGCTCACCCCCATGAGTGGGAGCTTGTGGCAGCGGGCGGATTCCTAGACTGCCCGCGTCCCGGCGCTCCTTCCTGGCGCCGGCGAGCCTTGAGAGGAGCTGGCCATGTCGATGCCCCGGTCGCCTTTCCCTGGGCCTGAGTTGCCTGCGGTCAGCAGACCCTGTACGCGGCGCAGCTGGCTGGGCCATGCCGGCCTGGCCTTCTGCGCGCCGTGGCGGGCTCCTGCCCTGCCGGCCTGGCTGGTGGGCAGTTCACCGGCCAGGGCCGCCGATGGCAACGCCAAACCTCAGCCGCCCCGGCTGCTGCTGGCGAAGCTGGCGCCAGCCGACATCAACCCCGCGCCCTATCTGGTGAGCGAGAAGCTGGACGGCGTGCGCGCCTGGTGGACCGGTCGCCACTTCCTCACCCGCCGTGGCCATCACCTGCCGGCGCCAGCCTGGTTCACTGCCGATCTGCCTGACCATGCCCTGGACGGCGAACTCTGGTGGGCGCGCGGCCGCTTCGACGCGCTGTCCGGCCTGTTGAGACAGGCCGATGGCCTGGACGATCCGCGCTGGCGCGAGCTGAGCTATCGCGTCTTCGAATGGCCGGATCACGCCGGACCCTTCAGCGTACGGGCCGAGGCCTTGCACACCCTGGCGCGGCAGATCCAGCGCCCCGGCCTGGTCGCGGCCGAGCAGCGCCGCGTGGGTGATGCAGCCGAACTGCAGCACTGGCTGGCCGAGGTGGTGGCGGCTGGCGGCGAGGGACTCATGCTGCACCGGGCTGATGCACCCTATGTGACCGGCCGCAGCGAGCTCCTGCTCAAGCTCAAGCCCGAGCAGGACGCCGAGGCCGTGGTCATCGCCCACCTGCCCGGCCAGGGCCGCCATGCCGGCCGCCTGGGCGCCCTGCGGGTGAGGAGCGAGGACGGCCGCGTCTTCGCCCTGGGCTCCGGCCTGCCTGATACGCTGCGCGAGGCGCCCCCGCCCATCGGCAGCGTCGTGGTCTACCGCTACCGCGGCCTCACGCCGGCCGGGTTGCCGCGTTTTGCCACCTTCTGGCGCATGGGGCAGGGGTGGTGAAGCGGGCGGCGCCTGAAAGAAGCAGGTCCGCCGAGGCGGGGGCACCATGAAACAGAGGCCCGCCGAAGCGGGAACACCATGAAAAAGGCCCGCCGAAGCGGGCCTTGCGGGCATCACTCGAAGGTGATGACTCAGGCGGTCACGCCCTTGGCCGTCTCGACGTATTCGTCGATCTGGTTGAAGTTCAGGTACTTGTAGATCTGGTCGGCCTTGGCGGTGATGACGCCGGTGGCGGACAGATATTCCTCCTTGGTCGGCAGCTTGCCGAGCTTGGAGGCCACGGCAGCCAGTTCGGCCGAGCCCAGGAACACGTTGGTGTTCTTGCCCAGGCGGTTGGGGAAGTTACGGGTGGAGGTGGAGATCACCGTCGCACCTTCCTTCACCTGGGCCTGGTTGCCCATGCACAGGCTGCAGCCGGGCATCTCGGTGCGGGCACCGGCGGCGCCGAAGTTGGCGTAGTGGCCTTCCTTCATCAGCTCGCTGGCGTCCATCTTGGTCGGCGGGGCGATCCAGAGCTTGACCGGGATGTCACGGGCGCCGCCCAGCACGGTGGCGGCGGCGCGGAAGTGACCGATGTTGGTCATGCACGAGCCGATGAAGGCCTCGTCGATCTTGGTGCCGGCCACTTCGCTGAGCGTCTTGGCGTCGTCCGGATCGTTGGGGCAGCAGACGATGGGCTCGGTGATCTCGGCCAGGTCGATCTCGATGACGGCGGCGTATTCGGCGTCGGCATCACCTTCCAGCAGCTGCGGGTTGGCCAGCCACTGCTCCACCTTCTCGATGCGGCGGGCCAAGGTCTTGGCGTCCGCATAGCCGTCGGCGATCATGTTCTTCATCAGCACGACGTTGGACTTCAGGTACTCGGCCACCGGCGCCTGGTTGAGCTTGATGGTGCAGCCGGCGGCGGAGCGCTCGGCCGAGGCATCGCTCAGCTCGAACGCCTGTTCCACCTTCAGGTCGGGCAGACCTTCGATTTCCAGGATGCGGCCCGAGAAGATGTTCTTCTTGCCGGCCTTGGCCACGGTCAGCAGACCGGCCTTGATGGCGTACAGCGGGATGGCATGCACGAGGTCACGCAGCGTGACGCCGGGCTGCATGGCGCCCTTGAAGCGCACCAGCACCGACTCGGGCATGTCCAGCGGCATCACGCCGGTGGCCGCGCCGAAGGCCACCAGGCCCGAACCGGCCGGGAAGCTGATGCCGATGGGGAAGCGGGTGTGGCTGTCGCCGCCGGTGCCGACCGTGTCGGGCAGCAG
>JBJOKP010000215.1:0-5175 GCA_046046045.1 Pseudomonadota bacterium
TCACCGAAGCCCATGCCACCACGGTGGTGGAGCCGGGCTGGCGCGCCCAAGTGCTCGCGGGGCCGGGCGCAGGCAGCCTGCTGCTCACCCGCGTGTTGGCCCGGCCCGGCGCCACCGAGCCGGCGGACGGCTCGGCGCTGGCCGACGCCCGCCCCGACCCCATCCTGCTGGAGGTGTTCAACAAGCTCTTCATGAACATCGCCGAGCAGATGGGGCTGGCGCTGCAGAACACCGCCAGCTCGGTGAACATCAAGGAGCGGCTGGACTTCTCCTGCGCCCTGTTCGACGCCCAGGGCCAGCTCATCGCCAACGCGCCGCACATGCCGGTGCACCTGGGCTCGATGAGCGAATCCATCCTCAGCGTCATAGCCCGCAACCCGCGGCTGCGGCCCGGCGAGGTCCATGTGCTCAACGACCCCTCGCACGGCGGCACCCACCTGCCCGACGTGACGGTGGTGAGTCCGGTCTTCCTCGACGACACCGACGCCGCGCCGGCCTTCTTCGTGGCCTCGCGCGGCCACCATGCCGACATCGGCGGCATCACCCCGGGCTCCATGCCGCCCTTCTCGCAGTCGCTGGACGAGGAAGGCATCTGCCTGGACAACGTCAAGCTCGTCGAAGTGACGCCCGAGGGCCCGCGCCTGCGCGAACGTGAACTGCTGGACCTGCTGGCCAGCGGCCCCTGGCCGGCGCGCAACCCCGCGCAGAACCTGGCCGACCTGCGCGCCCAGATCGCCGCCAACCAGAAGGGCGCCCGCGAGCTGCTGGCCATGGTGCGCCAGTTCGGCCGTGCCCGCGTGGCGGCCTACATGCGCCATGTGCAGGACCATGCCGAGGAGGCGGTGCGGCGCGTCATCACCGCGCTCAAGGACGGCGAGTTCAGCCTGGCGCTGGACAACGGCGCGGTCATCCACGTGGCCGTGACGGTGGACCGGACGGCGCGCCGCGCCACCATCGACTGCAGCCGCAGCAGCCCCCAGCTGCCGGGCAACTTCAACGCACCGCGGGCGGTGACGCGGGCGGCCGTGCTCTACGTCTTCCGCAGCCTGGTGGACGACGAGATCCCGCTCAATGCCGGCTGCCTCAAGCCGCTGGACATCGTCGTGCCCGAGGGCAGCATGCTCAATCCGTCAGCAGGCGCCGCCGTGGTCGCCGGCAATGTGGAGACGTCGAGCTGCGTCACCAACGCCCTCTACGGCGCGCTGGGCGTGATGGCGGCCAGCCAGTGCACGATGAACAATTTCACCTTCGGCAACGCACGCCACCAGTACTACGAGACCATCTCGGGCGGCTCGGGGGCGGGCGGGCGCTTCGACCCCCAGGGCCAGCCGCTGCCGGGGGAACGTGGCGGCTTTGCCGGCACCTCGGTCGTGCAGACCCACATGACCAACTCACGGCTGACCGACCCCGAGGTGCTGGAGCTGCGCTTCCCTGTGCGGCTGGAGAGCTACGCCATCCGCCGCGGCTCGGGCGGCGCCGGACGCTGGCCGGGCGGTGACGGTGGCGTGCGGCGGGTGCGTTTCCTGGAGGCCATGAACGCCGCCATCCTCAGCAACGGCCGGGTGCACGGCGCCTTCGGCGCGGCCGGCGGCGCGGCCGGAGCGCCCGGCATCAACCGGGTGGAACGGGTGGACGGCCGGGTCGAAGCCCTCGGCGCACTGGGCTCGGTGGCGGTCGAAGCCGGGGATGTCTTCGTGATCGAGACTCCCGGCGGCGGCGGCTGGGGCCGGCCCGAGGCCTGAACGCCCCCGGGCGGCCGGTGCTCAGCGCGAGGCCGCGGGTGTGGCGGGTGCTGCCGAGGCCGGTGCCGTCGCGGGCTTGGGCGGCAGCATCACGATCAGGTAGCGCAGGTTGAGCTGGGGCTGGCCGGGCAGGTTGACCCGGGCGATCACGCGCGTACCGTGCATCAGCTTGTAGCTGCCGCGAATGGTGAGCCGCTGCTTGTCCGCGCTGGGGTCGAGGTAGGCGTCGGTGATGTCCACGCCATTGAGCAGGGTGACGTGTCCCTTGGCGCCGCTGATGTCCAGCGGTTTGCCGTCCTTCTCGAGGTAGAGGTCGATCTGGTCGGGCTGGGCATCGAGCTCGACCTGCACGCCGTTTTCGCTCAGCACCAGGCCGCCATGTTTGGCGCCATAGGTGGAGCCGCCCGGGCCGGGGCGCGGGGCCGGGTTGTGGAAACGGGAGGCCGGGGCGACCGAGGCGGGAGCAGCGGCAATCTGGCCGGCACCGGGGGCCGCGGCCGGGCCGCTGCTGCAGGCACCCAGCCAGGCCAGGCTGGCGCACAGGCTGACCCACCTGCCCAGGGCGCGGGTGACGGGGATGGCAGGCCGTCCCGCCCGGACAGCGCCGGCGGCGCGAGCGGGGCGGACGGTCGGAACGAGGCGGAAAGGATGGCTCATGGACAGGAATGGCGGACCTGGGGAAAGGCGGCCGGGCTGGACACCCGCGGCCGCGCGGAGGCCGCGCAGGATAGCGAGCCTGGGCCCTTCAGGCGCGTGGCGCCACCGTGGGCGGGCGCTTGTCGGACGGATCCGCCGCGGGCCGGCCGAAATAGTGCACACCCAGATAGACCCACCAGGCGCGCAACCACCACATGCCATCCTCGCGGCACATCAGCTCGAGGATGCGGTCGGCGGGCTGGCGATGCTGGTCGAGGTTGAGATGGCGTTCGCGCATGAGCTGGTAGAGCGCGTCATGGACCAGCGAGCCGCGCATGAAGTTGCGTGTGTCGATGGTGGGGCCCGAGGGGCCGTCCCAGGCATAGCCCTTGCGGATGGTGAGGCGGCCCTGGGGCGTGAGCTCGATGTAGTCGGTCCGGATGTCCCGGACCTGCTGCAGCGGGATGTCAACCACGAAGTCCTCACGCAACTGGTATTTGTAGCCGCCGTTGTAGGTGATGGTGCTGGCCATGGTGCCCTCCTGTCGATGGATGTGGCCCGATTGTGGGACGCGGACCCGCCAGATCGAGCACTGACTTCCCCATGTCGCAGGATCTGGCCCGGTCAGAACGGGTCATCTTTCGCGGCCCGAGCGGGCGCCACCAGCCTGGGGCGTGCTCAGTCCAGCAGCGGCAGGGTCTCGTCCTTGAGGGTGCCGCGGTGCTGGTCCAGGTCGGGGATGACCGAGCGCACCACGTCCCAGAAGGCCGGGCTGTGGTTCATCTCGCGCAGATGGGCCAGTTCGTGCACCACCACGTAGTCGATGGTGGGCAGGGCATGGTGGATGAGGCGCCAGTTCAGGCGGATGTGGCCCTGGCTGGTGGCGCTGCCCCAGCGCGTGGTGGCGTTGGAGAGGGCCAGGCGCTTGACCGTCACGCCCAGGCGCGGGGCGTAGTGCTGACAGCGCTGCTTGAAGAGTTCCAGCGCCTGGCGCTGCAGCCAGCTCTGTACCAGATCGCGGATCTGGGACGCGTCGGCACCGGCGCCCAGGCCCACGCGCAACTGCCGCGCCTTCGGCGGGAGCCCGGGCAGCTGGGCTTCGGCCTCGGCCGACGCAGCCTCCAGCAGCACGCCGGCCACGCCGGGGTCGAGCTGAAGAAGCAGGGGCTGGCCGAGGTAGCGCAGCTCGGCGCCATGGGCCCAGACCACCTTGGCCGCCGCCAGCTTGTCCAGGCGCTGGGCCTGCTCCTGCAGCTTGCGCACGATCCAGGCGCCCTTGCCACGCAGGGCGGTGTCGATGTCGCCCTGACCCACCCAGCGCGGCGCGCTGACCACCAGGCCCTCGGTGCTGACCACGAAGCCTATGCTGCGCCGACGTGCCCGCTTGAGCTCGTAGGCGACGCGGTGTTCGCCCAGGGCCAGCTCGCGGTTGGCGCGCGGATGGCGGAACAGGCGCAGGGTCGGACTGCTGGCCGGGGGGTGCGGCGCCGGCGGGGGTGCGGCGTGGGTGACCGGCACCGCCGGTGTGGCGGTCACAGCGTGTGTCCCAGGTGACGCCGGCCGGGCCGGGCGAGCCGGCGGCGCGTCGAAGGCCAGGCTGAGCTGGCCCGGGCCGCCGGACGACGAGGGCGCCTCAGGCGCGCGGGGTCGGGCCGGCATAGGCCTCGGGGTCGAGGCGGCGCATCTCGGTCTCGATCCAACCCTCCACCTCGCGCATCATCTCGTCGGGCTTGCGGCCTTCGGGCGAGATGGGCGGGCCGATGGAGACGTCGATCACCCCCGGGCGCAGCACCAGGCTGCGGCGCGGCCAGCAGCGCGCCGAGGTGACGGCGATGGGCACCACGGGCTTGCCGGCCTCGATGGCCAGGCGGGTGGCGCCGGCCTTGTACTGGCCCTGCTGGCCGCGCGGCGTGCGCGTGCCCTCGGGGAACATGATGACCCAGTGGCCCTTGGCCATGAAGCGCCGGCCCTGCTCGGACACCTTGGCCCAGGCCTCGGCGCGGCGGCTACGGTCGATGTGGATCATGTCCAGCCGGCCGATGGCCCAGCCGAAGAAGGGGATGTAGAGCAGCTCGCGCTTGAAGACGTAGCAGAGCGGATGCGGCATCAGCATGGGAAAGGCAAAGGTCTCCCAGGCCGACTGATGCTTGGGCGCCAGCACCACGGCGTCGCTGCCGTGGGCGGCGTCGGGCACGTTCTCGATGCCATGCACCTGCCAGCGCACGCCGCAGATGAGGCGGGCGCCCCAGATCGAGATCTTGAGCCAGTGCATGCAGATCCGGTAGATCCAGATCGAGGGCAGGAAGAGTGATCCCGCCACCGCCACCAGGGCGTAGGGGATGACGGTGAGGGCGAGCCAGACCACGAAGATCAGGGAACGCAGACGGGCGAGCAGCAGCATCGGTTCGGGTCAGTTCGGCAGGGGAAGACGCGGGCAGCCGCGGACGGCCGGATCAGTGGTCGCCGCTGCGGGCGGCGTCGGGTCGCGAGGCGATGAGGGCGGCAGCAAAGGCGCCCAGGTCATGGTGCACGGTGAGGCCGGGCACCTGCTCGTGCATGCGGGCGATGCCGGCCTCGTCCAGATCCAGGCTCTTGCCGGTGAGCACCAGGTGGGGCGGGCAGCCGGCGCGGGCGGCCGCCTGCAGGTCGCGCAGGGCATCGCCCACGGCGGGCACCTCGCCCAGGTCGACGCCGTAACGCTCGGCGATCTGCTCGAACAGGCCGGGCCGCGGCTTGCGGCAGGTGCAGTCGTCCTCGGGCGCATGGGGGCAGAAGAAGACCGCATCCACCCGGCCGC
>JBJOKP010000216.1:0-5172 GCA_046046045.1 Pseudomonadota bacterium
CGTGGCCGAGACGCTGCCGGTGCGGCCGTCCTCGAACTTCACGGCGGTCTCGATGAACTGCTCGGCCCGACCGGCGTAGAGCGCCTCGACCAGCACCTGGTACTTGTCGTTGATGAAGCCGCGCTTGACCTTGCGGGTGCGGGTCATCTCGCCGTCATCGGCGTCGAGTTCCTTGTGCAGCACGAGGAAGCGCGCGACCTGGCTGCCGGCCAGCAGCTTGTCCTGGGCCAGGTCGGCGTTGACCTTCTCCACGCAGTCGCGGATCAGTTCCAGCACCTGGGGCTTGGCCGCCAGGTCGGTATAGCCGGCATAGGGCAGGTTGCGCTTCTCGGCCCAGTTGCCCACGGCTTCCATGTCGATGTTGATGAAGGCGCAGACCTTCTCGCGCTTGTCGCCAAAGGCCACGGCCTCCTTCACGTAGGGGAAGAACTTGAGCTTGTTCTCCACGTACTTGGGGGCGAACATGGCGCCGTCGCTCGCGCCGCCGACGATGCGGCCCACGTCCTTGACGCGGTCGATGATCTTCAGGTGGCCATTGGCGTCGATGAAGCCGGCGTCGCTGGTGTGGTACCAGCCATCGGCGGTCAGCACCTCGGCGGTGGCGGCGGGGTTCTTGTAGTACTCCTTGAGCAGGCCGCCGCTCTTGACCATGACCTCGCCGTTCTCGGCCACCTTGATCTGCACGCCCTCGATGGGCACGCCCACGGTGTCGGCGCGCACCTCGTGGTCGGGCTGCAGGCAGACGAACACGGCCGTCTCGGTCGAGCCGTAGAGCTGCTTGAGGTTGATGCCGATGGAGCGGAAGAAGGTGAACAGGTCAGGGCCGATGGCTTCGCCCGCCGTGTAGGCCACCCGCACGCGCGAGAAGCCCATGTTGTTGCGCAGCGGGCCGAAGATGGCCAGGTTGCCCAGGGCGTACTGCAACCTGTCGAGCAGGCCCACGGACTTGCCGTCCATCAGCGCCGGGCCCACCCGCTTGGCCACGCCCATGAAGTGGTGGAAGAGCTTCTTCTTGATGGCGCCGGCATCCTCCATGCGGATCATCACGCTGGTCAGCATGCCTTCGAAGATGCGCGGCGGGGCGAAGTAGTAGGTCGGCCCGATCTCCTTCAGGTCGATCATGACGGTGGCCGAGGACTCCGGGCAGTTCACCACATAGCCGCACACCAGCCACTGGGCGTAGCTGAAGCAGTTCTGTCCGATCCAGGCTGGCGGCAGGTAGGCCAGCACCTCTTCCTGCTCGGTCAGCTTGTCGAAGCGCTGGCCGGCGGTGGAGCGGTCGATCAGCGAGCCATGGGTGTGCACCACGCCCTTGGGGTTGCCGGTGGTGCCCGAGGTGAAGAACATGGCCGCCACGTCGCTGGACTGGCCGGCCTGCACCTGCTGGTCGAAGAAGGCCGGCTGGCCCTGGCGATGGGTCTTGCCAATGGCGATCAGGTCGTCCAGGGCCGTGAGGCCGGGCTCGTCGTACTTGCGCAGGCCGCGCGGATCGTCGTACCAGATGCGGGCCAGCTGCGGGCATTGCTCGTGTATCTCGAGCAGCTTGTCGACCTGCTCCTGGTCTTCCACCACCGCAAAGCTCACCTCGGCGTTGTTGATGGGGAAGACGAATTCGAGGGCGGCAGCGTCCTGGTACAGCGGCACGGGCACGGCGCCCAGGGCCTGCACCGCCAGCATGGTGGCGTAGAGGCGGGGGCGGTTCTCGCCCACCACGATGACATGGTCGTCGCGCTTCATGCCGGCCTGGGCGAAGCCATGGGCCAGGTCGCGCACCAGCGCTTCAACCTGGGACCAGGTCAGTGTCTGCCAGATGCCGTAGATCTTCTCGCGCAGGGCTGGGGCCTGCGGGCGGCGGGCAGCATGGTCGAGCAGCAGGCGAGCAAAGGTCGTCGTCACCGGAAGTACTCCTGGAGAGGCTGTGCCACGTGCCGCCAGGTTCAATCCGGGACACGCGGGACAGGTGACTGGATGTCACCGGGAGCGCATCCTAGGGGCTGACTTTGACGTCATGTTGTCGTTGTGCCGACAATCCTAGGGTCTACACCGAGGGGACTTTCCCCGGGCGAATTCATGGTGCGCTGTCGGCTTGTCGTCAGGCTCGGGTGGAAGCTGATGGCCTGTCTTGATGCCTGCCTGGTCAGGCGGTGGCTCGGTGGCCGCTGCGGCCCTCGCCGCCGTTGGTTCGCCTCACCCAGGCCGTGCTGGTCCGGGCAACGCCTCTAGCTCTGCTCGCTGTCCTTCTTCCCATGCCTGCCACGCCCATCCCTCTCAAGCGAACGTCCGAAGCCGGTACGAGCCCTGCCACGCTGGAGACCGGCAGCGGCCGCGCCCTGCCTGCCCTGCTGCAGCGCGCCCGCCCGGGTCGGCCTGAGGAACTGGGCGAGGTGCCCTGGTTCCGCCTGCTCGATGCCGAGGAGCGCACCCAGATCGAGGCTGACCTGCGCGTCGCCGATGCCGAGGTGGGCGACTTCGTCTGCAAGATCGGCAAGCCGGCCAACTTCTGGTTCGGCGTGGTGGACGGCATGCTGAAGATGAGCAACGACTCCAGCCAGGGCGCGGCCATCACCTTCACCGGCGTGCCGCCCGGGGCCTGGTTCGGCGAAGGCACGCTGCTCAAGGGCGAGGTCTACCGCTACAACATCGAACCCCTGCGCCGCAGCCTGGTGGCTGGCCTGCCGGCGCGCACCTTCATGTGGCTGCTGGACCGCAGCATCGGCTTCAACCGCTATGTGATGAACCAGCTCAACGAGCGTCTGGGCCAGTTCATCGCCGCCCGCGAGATCGACCGCATGAACGACCCGGACACCAAGGTCGCCCGCAGCCTGGCCGCGCTTTTCCATCCGGTGCTCTACCCCGGCGTGGGCGAGGTGCTGCGCATCACCCAGCAGGAACTGGCCTACCTCGTGGGCCTGTCGCGCCAGCGGGTCAACGAAGCCCTGCGCAGCCTGGCGGCCGAGGGGCTGATCCGCATCGAATACGGCGGCCTGCGTGTGCTCGATCTGGCCGGGCTGCAGCGCCGCCTGCAGGGGCGTGAGACGGAGCGGCCCACACCAGTGCGCTGAGGCCGGCGCCACCGGCACGGCTCAATCGGCCGGCGAAGGCACCGTCGTCTCGTTGGCAACGCCGGCCAGCACATGCCCGGCCGGCACATGGGCCGCGGCAGCCTGCACATGGCGGGTCTGGTCGTCGAAGAAGAAGTCGGGCTCGAACTCGCGCAGGAACTCGCCCTTGCCCAGGCCGCCCAGGAACATGGCCTCGTCGATCTCGACCTGCCATTCCATCAGGGTGCGGATGGCCCGCTCGTGGGCCGGTGCGCTTCGGGCCGTGACCAGGGCGGTGCGCAGCCGCATGGCCGGGCGCTCAGCCTGCTGCAGGCGCTTGAGCGCGTCCACCAGCGGCTTGAACGGCCCCGGCGCCAGGGGCTGCAGCGTGTGTTCGGCCTCATGGCGCTGGAAGGCCGCCAGGCCATCGGCCTGGAAGACCCGCTCGGAGGCATCGGAGAACAGCACGGCGTCACCGTCGAAGGCGATGCGAACCTCGTCCGGGTGGGTGTCGGCCGCCTGCACGGCATAGGGCAGCACCCTGGCGGCCGGCACACCTGCGGCCAGGGCCTGGCGCACATCGGCCTCGTTGGCGGAGAGAAAGAGGTTGGCATGCAGCGGCCGCAGGTAGCGCCAGGGCGAGCGCCCGCGCGTGAACACGCCGCGCTGGATGGGCAGGCCGTAGTGCTGAGCGGACCGGAACACGCGCAGACCCGAGACCGGATCGTTGCGCGAGAGGATGACGACCTCCACCTGGTCGGACCCCGCGCCACCGTCCGGTCCCTGTCCGTTCAGGGCCAGCAACTTCTTCACCAGCGAGAAGGCCACGCCCGGCTTGGCCGGTACCTCGACCTGGGCGCTCTGCAGCGCCATGTAGGCCCGGTCGTCGCCGGCCTCGAAGACACGGTTCTCCTCCTCGAAATCGAAGAGAGCGCGGGAGGAGATCGCCACCACCAGGCGGCCGTCGAGGGTCAGGGGCATGGGGCCATTGTGAATCCGCGCAGGCTCATGGCGTGAGCCTGCGCGGGCAAGGCCTCACTGCATGAAGCCGATCGCCTGGCGCTTTCCGCCCTGCCCATCTGGCAGATCTGCCACCTCGATGTGGTCGCGCCTGCCCAGCTTGGCATTGCCGAAGGCGGTCATCCAGGCGCGGCGCATCTCGCGCGGGGCCATCTCGGCGAAGCGGTCGAGCACGTCGTCGGCCGGCACCGGGCCGAAGCGGCTGCCCCAGTCATGGGCCGCGCGGATCTGCTGGTAGAGGCGCAGGGCGATGCGGCGGGCCGCGTCGCGGTCGGGCATCTGCACCTCGTAGACATTCATGCGGTTGAGGATGGGCTCGGGGATGGCGCGTTCGTCATTGGCCGTGGCCACCCAGATCACCTGGCTGGCGTCGATGGCCACCTCGGCGAACTCGTCGATGAAGCTGCCCGCGGTGTCATGCTCCAGCAGGCTGTAGAGCGCGCCCAGCGGGTCATACGCATGTTCGGCGCTGGCCTTGTCGATCTCGTCCACCACCATCACCGGGTTGGCGTATTGGCCGTCGACCAGGGTCTCGAAGACCTTGCCTGGCCGCGCGCCCTTCCACTGCGAACTGGCGCCCGACAGCACCCAGCCGGCGGTGAGTGAGCTCATGGAGACAAAGCCCATGCCCGTGCCCAGCAGGTTGGACACCTCGCGGGCGAAGTGGGTCTTGCCCACGCCGGGCGGGCCCAGCAGCAACATGGGGGTGAGCTCCAGGGCGTCGCGGCTGTCTTCGCACAGCGCGAGTTGGCGCTTGACGTCGTCCAGCACGGGATGGAAGTTGGGCAACTCGTCGTACAGGTGCGCCATGGAGGGCAGGCCGCTGGGCTTGACCTGGAAGCGCTCCGGCCCCTTCTCCAGCATGCGTTCGTAGGTGGCCCGCAACTGCTCGTGTTCCTTGGGCGGCAGCTTGTCCAGGCGGCGCTCCACCTCAAGGGTGCGGTAGACGCTGCGCATGGTGGCGATGGGGATCTGCTGGCGCGTCGCCTCGGCCCGTCCGCGGGCGCCCGTGGGGGCCAGGGTGATGAGCTCCGTGCCCGGGCGGGGGCTGGAACTGCTGCCGGTGTGACTGCTGCTGCTCATGCTCTGTGACTCCATCCATGTCGATGCC
>JBJOKP010000217.1:0-5169 GCA_046046045.1 Pseudomonadota bacterium
GGCCGCTTGACGCTGGAGCCGCGCGAGTTCCTGCTGGCGGAACTGATCCGCAGCAAGGTCATCGCCCTGGTGAGCGAACGCGCCCGCGAGAAGGGCTTGGCGCTGATCGTGGACATCGAGCCCGCCCTGCAGATGCCGCTGCGGGGTGATCCGCTGCGTCTGGCCCAGGCCCTGCTGAACTACGTGGCCAATGCGGTCAAGTTCACCGCCGCGGGACAAGTGCGCCTGCAGGCGCGCCGCGTCGAGGCGGCAGACCCCCAGGCCGACGCCTGGCTGGTGCGTTTCGAGGTGCAGGACAGCGGCCCGGGCATCGCGCCCGAGCACCAGCCCCACATCTTCCAGCCCTTCCGACAGGAAGACGGCAGCACCTACCAGCGCTTTGGCGGCTCCGGTCTGGGGCTGAGCATCACTGCCCGCCTGGCCGAGGTCATGGGGGGCGAGGTCGGCCTGCACAGCGAGCCGGGCCAGGGCAGTTGCTTCTGGATCACCGTGCGGCTGTCGCCCGCCACCGGATCTCGCCCCCCGGTGCTCCGGCCCGCACAGGATGCCTGGCGCCGGCTGCAGCAGCACGCGGCTGGCAGGCGCCTGCTCATTGCCGAGGACAACCCGGTCAACCGGGAGCTTATGCTGGAGCTGCTGGACGGCCTGGGCCTGGAGATCGACCTGGCCGAAGACGGCGAGGCGGCCGTGGCACTGGGCCAGGCGCGCCACTACGACCTGGTGCTGATGGACATGCAGATGCCGCGCATGGATGGGCTGCAGGCGACCCGCCAACTGCGTCAGCTCCAGGGCTGGCTGGCCTGCCCCATCGTGGCGATGACGGCCAACGCCTTCGAGGAGGATAGGCGCGCCTGCATCGCTGCCGGCATGAACGACCACCTGGCCAAGCCCATCGACCCGCCAGACTTCTACGCCCGCCTGGAGCGCTGGCTGGCGCTGCCCGAATCGGGCTCCTCGCCTGATGCCTTGCCCGATACCTTGCCTGATGCCGTCCTGTTCGATCCTGAACGGCTGTTGCAGCTGACCAGGCAGCGCCCGGCTGCCGTGCACCGCATCCTGGGCCAGTTCCTGCAACACCATGACGGGGACGTGTCCCGGCTGCGCCACCACATCCAGGCCGATGAAGTGCCCCAGGCCCTGGCCGTGGCCCATGCGCTCAAGGGGGCCGCCTCCCAGGTGGGTGCGGTCGCCCTGGGTGGCCAGGCAGCGGAGATCGAGGCCCGGCTGCGCCAGCGCCGGGCGGTGGACGACGGTGCGCTGGCGGCGCTGGAACTGCTCTGGCCGTCCACGCGCGAGGCCATCGAGCGCTGGCTCGCAGCCCATCCGGCGCCGCCGGAAGAGGTCCGGCCCGGGTTCGATCCACCTGGCCGCCTTCCCCTGGCCGAGCCCCCGACTGACGAGGCCCCATGACCCCTTTCCTGCTGGCCGACCGGGCCGACGTGGTGGTGCTGGACGACCAGCGCCTGAACCTGCACCTGCTGGTGGACCTGCTCTCGCCGGAGTTCAACGTCCATCCCTACACCGACGCCGCCGCCATGCTGGACTACGTGCGGCGCGGCCAGCCGGTGGACCTCATCATGCTGGACATCCTGATGCCCGGCGTGAACGGCCACGAGGTCTGCCGCCTGCTGCGCGCCGAGCCTGAGCTGGACGACGTTCCCATCATCTTCATCACCGCCATGGACCAGCCCGAGGACGAGGCGCATGGCCTGGCCCTGGGGGCGGCGGACTACGTGAGCAAGCCCTTCTCGGCTCCCATCGTGCTGGCGCGGGTGCGTCACCAGGTGCGATCCAGCCGGGCCATGCGCCTGGTGGTGTCGCTCAACGCCGACCTGGACCGCCGCGTGGCCGAGCGCACGACCCAGCTCAGCCGTCGCAACGAGGAACTGCAGGCCGCGCTGGAACGCATGAAGCGGCTGCAGGATGCCACCATCGTCGCGCTCACCGATCTTGCGGGCCTGCGCGACGAGGAGACCGGCATGCACGTGCAGCGCACCCGCGCCTATGTGCGTGCCCTGGCGCTGGCCCTGCGCGAGCGCGACCCCGCGCTGGCTCCCAGTCTGGACGATGGCACCATCGATCTGCTCTACAAGTCGGCACCCCTGCACGACATCGGCAAGGTGGCCATCCCTGACCACATCCTGCGCAAGCCCACCCGTCTGGATGCCGAGGAGTTCGAGCTCATGAAGACCCATGCGCGCATCGGCCACGACGCCCTGCGTGCCGCCCAGATTGCCCTGGGCGAGAGCGACTCCTTCCTGCGCTTTGCGTGCGAGATCACCCTGGGTCACCATGAGCGCTGGGATGGTCAGGGCTATCCACAGGCCCTGGCCGGCGATGCCATTCCGCTGTCGGCCCGCCTGATGGCAGTGGCCGACGTCTACGATGCCCTGGTGAGCCGGCGTGCCTACAAGGAGGGCCTGGACCATGCCGAGGCGGTGCGGATGATCACGGCGGAAAGTGGCCGACACTTCGACCCCCGCGTGGTCGAGGCCTTCCTGCAGGTGGCTGACACCTTTGCCATCATCGCCACCACCTGGAGCCATGCCCCCGACCGCCTCGATCACGCCTGAACCTGGATGCCTGCCGGCTGCGGTGCCCTCATCCTCCGTGCCAGTCCCCATGACAGGTGCCACTGAACGCGCAACCAGCCTGCGGGCCCAGGCCCTGGCCATCGTGACCGAGGCGGATCCGGGCCGCAAGGCAGCCCTGGCCCTGGCCCTGCGGCCCGACCAGGGCGAGGTGGATGCCCAGGCCGTGCTGGTCGAACCGCCTGGCCTGCCAGGGCGGCCGGCCCGTCCACCCCTGGTGCCGCAGGCCGGATTGAGCCCGCGGTCCGTGGGCACGCGGGAGGGCCGTGCCGCGCTGCTGCACGCCCTGGCTCACATCGAGTTCAACGCCATCGACCTGGCGGCCGACATCGTCTGGCGCTTCCCCGGTCTGCCCGAGGTCTTCTACCGCCAGTGGCTGGGCGTGGCGCGCGAGGAGGCGCTGCACTTCAGCCTGCTGCGCGAGCACCTGCAGCAGAGCCTGGCCCATGACTACGGCGACTTCCCGGCCCACAACGCCCTGTGGGACATGGCCGAGCGCACCCGAGGTGATCTGCTGGCCCGCCTGGCCCTGGTGCCGCGCACCCTGGAGGCGCGAGGCCTGGACGCCGCCCCGCCCATCCGCGACCGCCTGATCAGCGTCGGCGACCATCGCGCCGGCGAGATCCTGGCCCTCATCCTGCGCGACGAGGTGGGCCATGTGGCCCTGGGCAACCACTGGTACCGCTGGCTCTGCCAGGCCCGCGGGCTGAACCCGGTGGCTGCCTACGCGGAGCTGGCGGCCCGCCATGGCGCACCGCGGCTGCGCGGACCGTTCAACCTCGAGGCGCGTCGCCTCGCCGGCTTCGAGGAGGCTGAACTGGCGGCGCTGCAGGCGCCCGGGTTCACGGCGGTCGGCAGCAATTCTTGACATGGAACAAGTCGGCGTCATGGATGCACCGTTCTGGCCCGTGATACTGCCAAGCTGGATCGATGTCACCGGCGGCGTCATGGCCGGGTCGATCGATCGACCTCCGCCGCCGTGATGGCACGACCGACCGACCCGCCGACCGCATGAGTCTTCCTGACACGCTGCCCCCGGGCATCCAGCATGAGCTGAGCGAGCTGCGGCTGCTCGAGGCCTTTCTCGGTCACTCCTCCGAGGCCTTCTTCGCCATCCGGGTGCGCGACGGCCGGGTGATCTACGTGAACGACGCTGCCGGGCGCCTCTACGGCTACAGCCGCGACGAACTGCTGGCCATGACGGTGGACCAGGTTTCGGCCGCCTATGACGATGTCACCCTGGCCGAGCGCATGCGCGAATACCGCGAGCGTGGCCGGGTGGTCTTCGAGACCCTGCATCGCACCAAGGACGGCCGCCAGATCCCGGTGGAGGTGAGCCTGGGCTATGTGCCCGGCGAGACCGAGGACCACACCGTGGGCGTGGTGCGCAGCCTGGAGGAGCGCCGCCGCATGGCTGCCGCCCTGGCCGAGGCCGAGCAACGCTGGCAGATTGCCGTGGAAGCCAGCAACCGCGGCGTGTGGGACTGGCAGGCCGAGACCGGCCACATCTACTTCTCGGCGCGTTGCGCGGCCCTGCTGGGCTTTCCCGCCGAGCCGCACCAGATGGACCGCGAGACCTGGTTCAGCCAGGTCCACCTGGACGACCGCGCCGCCGTGAGTGCCGCCCTGGATGCCCATTTCCACGGCATGAGCGAGGCCTTCCGCAGCGAACACCGGGCCCGCAACGCCGATGGCGGTTTCACCTGGGTGCAGTCGGTGGGCAAGGTGGTGGGCCGCGACACGGTCGGGCGGCCCTTGCGCATGGCCGGCACGCTGACCGATGTCGATGCGCGTCGCCGCGGCGAACTGCTGCAGCAGACCCGTCTGGCCGTGCTGCACCAGGTGCTGCAGTCGCGCCGCGCCGAGCCGGTCTATGCCGAGATCACCCAGCGCATGGAGGCGGTGCAGAGCGACTGGAAGGTCTCCATCATCGTCATCGACCCGGCCAGCCGGCGCATGCAGTGTGTCTCGGCGCCCAGCCTGCCGGCCTCGCTGTCCGCCCTGATCGGCGGGCTGCTGCCCGCGCCGGGGGTGGGCACCTGTGGCACGGCCATCGCCAGTGGCGAGCGCTGCCTGACCAGCGACATCCTGGTCGACCCAGGCTGGGCGCAATGGCATGAGCTGGCCGTGGCCCTGGCCCTGCGGGCCTGCTGGTCCGTGCCCTTCAAGGACGATGACGGCCAGGTGCGCGGCAGCCTGGCGGTCTACCGCCGCCGGCCCGGCCAGCCGCGCCAGGACGAACTGGAGCTGATCGAGGAGTTCGCCCGCATCGCCGCCCTGGCCGAGCAGCGCACACGCGCCCTGCAGACCAAGCGCATGGCCGCCGCGGTGTTCGACAACACCCATGACGGGGTGGTGATCACCGATCTCAAGCCCGCCATCGTGGCCGCCAACCAGGCCTTCAGCCGCATTTCCGGCTACGGGCTGGAAGAGCTGCTGGGCCAGAACCCCAGCCTGCTCAAGTCCGGCCGCCATGGCGCAGAGTTCTACGCCGACATGTGGAGCCGCCTGACCGAGCAGGGCCTGTGGCAGGGCGAGATCTGGAACCGGCGCAAGAGCGGCGAGATCTACCCGCAGT
>JBJOKP010000218.1:0-5163 GCA_046046045.1 Pseudomonadota bacterium
CCTGAGGGCGTTGGATGGTCAGCTGCACAGGCCGAGGCCGCTGCTTCTGCGGCGAGCCCCTGGCTGTCTTCGGCGAGCTCTTACCCAAATGCTTCCCCCGCGTCATTCGCCGACCTGCAGTCGGGCCGGCCCGGCGATGCCGCATGGGCACGCCAGACGTCTGCTTCGCCCTGGGGCGCAGGCCCGGCGCGGTCCGAGGCGGGCACCTGGCCGGCTGCGGCGCAAACGTCCGGCCAGAGCCAGCCATCACGGGCCTGGTTGCCGGCGACCCCGGCCGGCGCGGGCTGGTCCGCGCCAGGTCGGCCGGATGCCGCGGTGCCGTTCCAGGCACAGGCTCACGGCCAGGCCCAGTCTTCCGGTCAAGCGGCAGCGTCCGCCCAGATCGGCAGCTGCGCCATGCACAGCGGCAGCGCTTCGGTTGGCGGGGTGTCCGGGGCCGCTGAACCAGCGGTGGCGCCGCTGCGCTCGCTGGAAGACATCGAGCTGTTCACCATCCGCCAGGCGGTGGATGCCGCGGGCGGCAACATCTCGGTGGCGGCCAAGACCCTGGGCATCAGCCGCAACACCATCTACCGCAAGCTGCGCTGGAACCAGTCCCGCTGAGCGGGGCGGGGCTGCGGTCCGGGGCGGACCCGATGCTGGCGCAGGCTAGCCCCCTGACGGGGCTGAAGCAGGGGAGGGTGCCGGTGCCGCGGCATCGTCGGCCTCCACCTCGCGCCAGGCACGCTGCCAGTTGAGGGCGTGCCGCTCATGGGCCAGCCAGTTGGTGGCCACGCCGGGCAGCGCCGGTGGTGCGTCGGTCTCGTTGCCGCCGCCCTCCCAGGTCGCACGGACGGCGTCGGCCAAGGCCTGCCAGTAGTGGCGGTGGGTGGCTATCAGGCTGGCATCGCCGGGTTCGCCCTGCTCGGGCCACCAGGCCTCGGCCCCGGCCCTTGCTGGGTGTGTGCTTCTTGCCGCGTCGGCCACCTCGGCGCGAATGCGGGCCAGGGCGTCCAGCGCCTGAAGCTGATCGGCCAGGCGGCTGTCGCGCAGATCGGGCGGTCCGTCCGTCCAGAGCAGGCCCGGGGCGGCCCACAGGCCGTCGGCCGGCAGGTGCCAGACCGTCACTGGCTGCAGCGCGCCGGGCGTGCGGGTGCGCCACAGCAGCCACCAGCGCCAGGGCCCCAGGCGCCCGCTCTGGCCGTCCAGCAGGTGGTTGGCCAGAGCCGGCAGGGCCGATCTGGGCTCCAGGTCAATGGCTGCCAGGCCCAGTCGCGCTGCCAGGCGGTCGATGCAGTGCGGGCAGCGCTCACGCATGGCTGCGTCCACCGCCCGGTGGGCCCAGCGCCTGAGGTGGGCGTCACGCACGCCTGCACCACCCATGCCCGCACTGCCCAACACCAGTTCCGGTCGCGGCCAGGGGGCGATCACATCGCTGGGCGTCGCCCCGGTCTCCTGACGCACGACCGCGGCGAACTGCCGGCCCCAGGCCGGCGTCGGTCCGCTGCCCAGCAACCAGCGCCGATGGCCATCGGCCACCACCAGCAGGTTGGAGGTGGCGCCCCGGTTGGCAGCGCTCGCCTCGCCCGCGGTGCCGCGCGCGGCCCAGACCTGCGGTGCCACGGGCAGCAAGCGGGGCACCGTGGTGGCCGCTGGGACCACGGCTTGTGACTTGCCGTGGGCAACGGCGAGGTCCCACCCGCCGCCCAAGCTCGTTGCCGCGCCCGCGGCGAGCAAGCGTCGACGGCTGATCGGGGCTGTGCGGGCCGAGGGTGCGCCGCAGCTGCGGCAGGCGATGAGGTCGCCGAGGTTCGCGATGGCGTGGTCCGAGGGGAGGGCGGCCGGGTTCTCGCGTGGGTGTCCGGGTGAGTTGTCGCTGAGCAGGGGCAGGCGCATATCCATGGCCGCCGTTCTACCGCGGTCGGGCAGGCCCGCGCAGCGCCCTGCCGGCTGGCCCGGGTATGTCCTGATCGGTGCAACGCCCGGGGTGACGGTGCTTGAGCGCATTGAACCGCGAGATTGCGCAGAGTGCTCCATCGCGGAGCATTTTCTGGCCCCGGCCTGTTTGCGACTAGGCCGGAAGCCTGTCTGGGCTGGGCACATGAATTGCAAAGTAGTGTCTCGCCCTGGCCTTGCGCCAGGGCGTCATCAACGCCCCGCGGACCTCGGGGCATCTGGAGTTCCCTGAACATGAAGTTGCTGGTCCTCAAGGGAGGCGAAGAGGCGGTACCGCTGTCCGGCGCCCCGCATTCGCGTCGCAACACCGGGGTGGTGGCGGTCTCGCTGCCCGGCCAGCCCTGGGCGCTGCTCAACATCACGCCGGCGGTGGCCGAGCAGCTGCGCAGCGATGCCCGCCTGCTGCGCCATGTCGGCCTGGCCGATGCCGTGCAGCGCGTGGTGCTGCTCACCGACGCCCAGATCGACCACATCACCGGCCTGCTCAGCCTGCGCGACGGCCCGCCGATCCATCTCTACGCCACGCCTGCGGTCTTCGAGGAGCTGACCCACAACCTGCCGGTGCTGCCCATGCTGGAGCACTACTGCGGCGTGCACTGGCATGTGATCCCGGTGGCGGGGGAGTGCCGCGAGGCCAGCTTCCAGGTCGATGGACTGCCCGGGCTGGAGTTCACCGCCATCGCCACCGACGAGGCCTTGCCGCCGCATGCCGCACGGGCCGGCCAGCCCGTGGTGGGCGACAGCATCGCCCTGGCGGTGCAGGACCTGGCGGCGGGCCAGCGCTTCTTCTTTGCCGGCTCGCTGGAGGCGGCCGGCACCCAGGCCCTGGACTGGATGGACGGCGCCGACTGCGTGCTGGTGGGCCAATGCGGCGAAATGGTGGGCAACGCCGTCGGCCGACTGACCCCAGTCGAGCCCGTCACGGCCGAGCTGCCGGCGCTGTCGGTCGCACCGGCGCCAGCCTCGGCCCGCATGCAGCGCCTGATCGGCATGGCGGCGCGCCGCAAGCTGCTCATGTGCCGGGCCGACGAGGTGGGTGTGCCCAGCCCGCAGGCCCGGGCCGCCCTGGCCCGCCAGGGCATCGAGCTGGCCCAGGACCGCATGGAAATCGTGCTCTGACCCTCCTCGCGCTGCAGCGTGCCAGCCCGGCACAGGCGGCCGTCGCGGGGGCGACAGCGGCGGGAAGTCTTCCCGGCATGGATGTCATGGACTTTCATTTCGGCCCGTGCCGGCAAGGCGTTTTCCTGTCGATCGGCCGTCGGTGCCGTCTCGTGGCGCGTGTTGGCTGAGGGGAAACACGGGGCCGACGGCATGAGTTGGCGCGGTTAAAAACCCGCCAGCCCATGTCCCCCAGCCCATCCCCGGCCGCTGGCCTCCTCGCTCCCCCTCCATGTTGCAGATACAAGGCCTGATCAAGCGCTACGGCGCCCGCACCGCCCTCGACGGACTGAGCGTCAGCCTGCCCGCCGGGGGCTTCGTGGCCCTGCTCGGGCCCAATGGTGCAGGCAAGTCCACGCTGTTCCAGGTGCTCACCGGGCTCTTCGTGGCAGATGCCGGCGAGGTGCAGGTGGCCGGCCTGTCGCTGTCCAGGTCGGCCGTGCAGGCCCTGCGCCATATCGGCGTGGTCTTCCAGCAGATGTCGCTGGACCTCGACCTGAGCGTGGAGCGCAACCTGCGCTTCCATGCCGACCTGCACGGCCTGCCGCGCCGCGTGGCCGATGAACGCATCGAGGCCGGCATGGCCAGCCTGTCCATCACGGCGGACCGCCATCGCGCGGTGCGCGAACTCTCGGGCGGCAACCGCCGCAAGGTCGAACTGGTGCGGGCCCTGCTGCATCACCCCCGCCTGGTGCTGATGGACGAGCCCACGGTGGGCCTGGACCCGAAGTCGCGCCGTGACCTGCTGGCCGCCATCCAGGCCGATGTGCGGGCACGCCAGACCGCCGTGTTGTGGGCCACCCACCTGGTGGAGGAGGCCGAGGCCGCCGACCGCGTGCTCGTGCTGCACAAGGGCAAGCTGCTGGCCGATGGCACGCCCGGCCAGGTGCGGGAACAACTCGGCGGCGCCAGCCTCGAAGAAGCCTTCATCCGCGCCACGACCTGAATCTGTCGCTGGTTCGGCGGCGTCCGGGCGCTTGAACCGGGCCTCCCTTCAGATCTTCACGTTGCCATCATCGATTCACCACCGCGCTGCCGCAGCCCGTTGGCAGCATTCCAAGGAGACACGCCATGACCCCGATCTCATGCACCCCACGCAAGCTGCAGCCCGGCCTGATCGCCTTGACAGCGCTGATGCTGATGGGCAGTGCCCAGGCCCAGGTGGCCTTTGTCACCAGCGAGAAGGACAACGCCCTGGCGGTGCTGGACCTCAAGACCGAAGCGGTGGTGGGCACGGTGCCCACCTGCAAGCGACCGCGCCATGTGCAGAAGAGCCCGGATGGCAAGCAGCTCTGGGTGGCCTGCAGCGAGAGCAATGCGGCCGATGTCATCGACATCGCCACGCGCAAGTCGGTCGCTCGCATCCCGCTGGGCGACAACCCCGAGGCCTTCGATCTTTCGCCTGACGGCAAGACCCTCTATGTCTCCAACGAGGATGACGGGGCACTGACCTTCATCGAGGTGCCGGGGGGCAAGAAGCTGCGCCAGGTCGAGGTGGGCAAGGAGCCCGAGGGCGTCAAGGTCTCGCACGATGGCAAGACGGTCTATGTCACCTCTGAAGTGGCGAGCATGGTGCACGTGATCGACACCGCCAGCGGCAAGGTCAGCAAGAACATCAAGGTCGGCAAGCGGCCGCGCCGCTTCGCCCTGACCCCCGACGGCAAGCAACTGTGGGTGACCAATGAACTCGGGGCGAGCGTGAGCGTGATTGACACCGCGACCCATGCCATCACCGACACCATCAAGTTCAGCATCAAGGGCGTGCGGGATGCCGACATCACGCCCGTGGGCATCCTCATGAGCAAGGACGGCACGCAGGCCTACGTCGCGCTGGGCAAGGCCAACCAGGTGGCCTTCGTGGATGTGGCCAGCCGCAAGCAGACGGCGCTGGCACTGGTGGGCAAGCGGGCCTGGAACGTCGCGCTGAACGCCGCCGGCACCAAGCTCTACGTGGTCAACGGCCTGTCGGATGATCTCAGCATCGTTGACGTGGCCAGCGCCAAGTCGAGCAAGACGGTGCCGGTCGGCCGTGTGCCCTACGGCGTGGTGCTGGCCGAATGACAAGGTTCC
>JBJOKP010000219.1:0-5162 GCA_046046045.1 Pseudomonadota bacterium
CGGACTGACCCTGCTGCTGGGCACCCTGCTCGCCGGTTGTGCCAGCCGACCGGCCCGGCCGGATCCTCTGGAAACTCCGCCCTTGCTGGTCGCAGTGCCCGGCCCCTCCGGCGTCACGACCAGCCTATCGCAGTCCCCGGAAAGCGGCCCGGCCACCACCGTGGTCACCCTGGACGAACTGGTCAAGCTGGTCGAGCCGGCGCCGACCTCGGCCGGCCCAGGCCTTGCCCAGGTGTCGGCGCCTGCCGCCTCGGCCAGCCCGCGGGTGTTGCCGCAGCCCTCGCCCCTGGTGCCCGCCCGACTCGTCGAGCAGGGCTTGGTGCCCCCGTCGCCAGCCAGCAGTGACGCGCCGATCCCTGCGCAGCGCGGCAGGGCGACGGCCCCGCTGCCAGCCGGCAGTTCGTCCTCGACCGCAGTGCCAGCCACCGAGGCGCTTGCCGGTTCCGCCGGCAGCATGGCGCCCCCGGCAGACGCTGCCAGCGCGCCGGCCCGACCGGACCCAACCAGCAGGGCGGCCAGCGGGTCGACCATCGGCCCCCTGGTCGCCCCGCCCCTGCCAGCGGCCGATGCAGCCAGCCAGGCAGCCACTCCCGCCTCGGGCGCCGGCGCTGCTGGCGCAGCGACCGATACGCTCGAACCAGAAACTGCGTCCCCTGCCCAGCCGGAAAACTACACCGACCTGTGGGAGCGCATCCGGGAAGGCTTCGCCATCGCCGACCTCAACGACCCGCTGGTGCGCCAGCACGAGCGCTGGTATGCCTCGCGGCCTGACTATGTGGCGCGCATGACCGAACGGGGCTCGCGCTATCTGTACCACATCGTCCAGGAAGTGACCCGTCGCGGCATGCCTACCGAGCTGGCCCTGCTGCCCTTCATCGAAAGCGCCTACAACCCCGAGGCCATGTCGGTGGCCAAGGCCTCGGGCATGTGGCAGTTCATTCCCTCGACCGGGCGCAACTTCGAGCTCAAGCAGAACGTCTTCCGCGACGACAGGCGCGACGTGCTGGCCTCGACCCGTGCCGCGCTGGACTACCTGGAGAAGCTCCACGGCATGTTCGGCGACTGGCGCCTGGCCCTGGCGGCCTACAACTGGGGCGAAGGCAATGTGGCCCGGGCCATCGCACGCAACCAGCGGGCCCGCAAGCCCACGCGCTACGAAAACCTCAGGATGCCTGCCGAGACGCGCCACTACGTGCCCAAGTTGCAGGCGGTGAAGAACATCGTGAGCCTGCCGGAGAAGTTCGGCCTCAGCCTGCCCGAAGTGCGCAACCATCCCTATTTCCTCAGCGTGCCGCTCCTGCGCGACATCGACGTGTCCCTGGCCGCCCGCCTGGCTTTGATGGACGAGGCCGAGTTCCGCCAGCTCAACCCCTCCTTCGACAAGCCGGTCATCCTGGCCGCCGGTACGCCCCAGATCCTGCTGCCCTACGACAACGCCGACGAGTTCGAGCGCAACCTGCAGGCTTATGACGGTCCGCTGGCCAGCTGGACGGCCTGGCAGCTGCCACGCAACGCCAAGCCCGATGAGGCCGCCAGGCTGGCCGGCATCAGCGAGGCCACGCTGCGCGAGGTCAACCACATCCCGCCGCGCTACCAGCTCAAGGCTGGATCGGTGCTGCTGGTGCCACGCGACGATCAGGCCCAGGACAATGTCTCAGAGCACCTGGCCGACAATGCCCAGTTGCTGCTGCTGGCCGAGGGCCCGCTGATGCGCCGCGTGCTCTACCGCGCTGGCAAGGGCGACACCCTGCATAGCGTGGCTCGTCGTTACCGCGTGGCACCGGCCCAGCTCGCCCAGTGGAACCACCTGGGTGACGGGGTCAGCCTGAATGCCGGCCAGCAGTTGGTGGTCTATGTGCCCAGCACCGCCAAGGGCAAGGCCAGCGCCAACCGCGGCGGGCGCCATCGCGGCAGTGCCGCAACGGCCACTGGCAGGGCGGCCAAGGGCAAGGCCAAGCCTCATCCCAAGGCGGGCAGCCAGGCTTCCACCAACGCACGCAACCCCAAGGTGCAGGCCCACCGACCGACCGGCCACTGAGCCAGGCAGCGGAATCCCGGCACGGCGGCGGACCGCGCCTGGTCGACGCACCGCCGCTCAGCGGCGGTCGGCGTAAGCGTGGGCGATGGTGCCCAGATCGACGTATTCCAGCTCGCTGCCCACCGGCACGCCACGCGCCAGGCGGGTGACGCTCAGCCCATGGGGCTTGAGGGCCTGGCCGATGACCTGGGCCGTGACCTCACCCTCGGCGGTGAAGCCGGTGGCCACCACCACCTCGCGCACCTGGCCGTCCAGGGCGCGTTCCATGAGGGCGGGCAGGCCGATGTCGCGCACGCCCACGCCGTCCAGCGGACTGAGACGGCCCATCAGCACGAAGTAATAGCCCCTGTAGCTGCCGGTGCGCTCAAGCACGGCCTGGTCGGCCGGAGTCTCGACCACGCAGAGCTGCGCGGCCTCGCGTGCGCCGTCCAGGCAGGTGGCGCAGACCGGCTCCTCGCTGAAGGTGTTGCAGCGCTGGCAATGGCCGATGTCGGCCACGGCGTGGGCCAAGGCCTCGGCCAGGCGCGAGGCGCCCTCGCGGTCATGCTGCAGCAGGTGGAAGGCCATGCGCTGGGCCGACTTCTGGCCCACGCCCGGCAGGCGGCGCAGGGCCTCGATCAGTCCGTCCAGCGCCGCCATGCCGTGTTGTGGCCCGTCCGGCTCAGAAGGGGAACTTCATGCCCGGGGGCAGGGGCATGCCGGCGGTGAGCTTGCCCATCTTCTCGCTGCTGGTGGCCTCGGCGCGGCGGATGGCGTCGTTGAAGGCGGCCGCCACCAGGTCTTCCAGCATGTCCTTGTCGTCGCCCAGCAGGCTGGGGTCGATGGCCACGCGCTTGACGTCATGGCGGCAGGTCATGGTGATCTTGACGAGGCCGGCACCGCTCTGGCCCTCGACCTCGATCTGACCCAGTTCCTCCTGGGCCTTCTTCATGTTGTCCTGCATGGCCTGAGCCTGTTTCATCAGGCCGGCGAGTTGTCCTTTGAGCATGGTGCGGGGGTCTTTCGAGTGAAGGGGAAACGGGAGAAGGGATCAGTTCGTCGGCCGGATCGAGCCCGGCACCACGAAGGCACCCGGAAAGTGCTGGAGCAGGGCCCGCACCTGCGGATGATCGGCCACCAGGGCCTCTGCCTCGCTCTGGCGTCGCGCCTTGGCCGCGCCATCGCGCAGGGAGGCACTGTCGCGCACGGCGCCCGGGCGGGTCTCGATCTGCACCGGGCGGCCATGGACCTCGGCCAGGGCGGCCTGCAGGCGGTCGCGCATGGCGGCCTGGCGCAGGGATTCACGCCCCACCACCAGGCTGACCGCCAGGTACGCGGCGGCGTCCAGGTCGGCAGGCGCCGGGCAGTGCACCGCCTCGGCCTGCACCGCCAGCTCACGCACCAGGCCGTTCAGCTTGCCGGCCGCCAGCACCGGCTCCAGCCAGGCCAGCCAGCGGCTGGTGGTCTCGTTGGGTTCATGTGGCAGGGCAGACGCGGCACTGGCCGCACCCAGGGCCAGGCCAGGGGCCGAGGTAGGGGAGGCAGGGGCAGGGGTTGATGCCGGGAGGGAAGAGGCCCCGGCCGCAGCGACCGGGGCCCGGTCCCGGCCCGGTGGCTGGGCGGCAGGACGGATGGGTCTGAGTGACGGCGCAGCCGGCTGACCCTGCTGCGCCGGGCGCGCCGCCCGGTGGGCAGGCGGCGTGGCCGGCGCGGCCAGGGCGGCATCGTCCCAGGGCGCCGCGCCCTCCTGGTCGGCGTAGGCGGCGCTGCCATCGGGCTCGGCCAGCAGCGGCTCCTCGTCCAGCCAGGGCGGCTCGTCGGCGGCCGTGGTCAGGGCCGTGGACGGGACGACGCGCTCGGCCGGCACGGCAGGCTCGCTCGCCAGCAAGGCGGCAGGGACGGGTGCCGGCGGCCGGGGCAGCGGCGCGGAGGTTGTGGCGGCGCTCGGCATGACCGGCGGCGTCACCGGGGCTGGGGCAGGCGCGGCGGCCGCGGTGAGGGCAGGCGGAGGGGCCGGCGGGATCGCTGACGAAATGGCCGGCGGGATGGCCGGCGGAATGACCGACTGGATAGCGGGCGGAATTGCGGGCGGACTGGCTGGCGCCAGGACAGGCCCAGATGCGGCCGCCTCGCCAGGTGCGGAGGCCGACGGTGCCTCTGGGGCGCTGGCGCTCGACCCCACCGTCGACCCAGCCCCCGGCCCGCCCTGCGGACCCCGGGCGCTGCCATCAGCCGAGCCGCCATGGCTGCCATGGCCGCCGGAAGCCGGTCCCGCCGCCGGGGCCATCACCGCGCGCGGCAGGCCGGGCGGGCGAAAGGCCAGGGCGCGCAGCAGCACCATGAGCAGGCCGCTGTATTCGTCGGGCGCCAGGCCCAGTTCGGCGCGGCCATGCAGGGCGATGCTGTAGAGCAGTTGGGTCTCGTCGGCCGGCAGGGCAGCGCCGAGTTCGCGGGCCGCCGCACTGTCCGGATCGGTGGGGTCCAGGGCGCCGGGCACGGCCTGGGCCAGGGCCATCTGCTGGGTGAAGCCGGCCAGCTCCTCCAGCGTGCCCGTGGCCGAGAGGCCGAGCTTGCGCAGGTCGTCCACGGCGGCGACGAGGCCAGCCCCATCGGCCGCGGCAATGGCGCGCACCATGCGCTGCACATGGCTGCGGTCCACCGCGCCCAGCATGCGGCGCACCTCGGCCTCGTCCAGCCGGCCGGCGCCAAAGGCGATCGCCTGGTCGGTGAGCGAGAGGGCGTCGCGCATGGAGCCGCGGGCGCTGCGCGCCACCAGGCGCAGGGCGCCGGCATCGGCCGCGATGGCCTCGGCCGCCAGCACCTGCTGCAGGTGCTCGGCAATGGTCTCGGGCGCCATGGGCCGCAGGTTGAACTGCAGGCAGCGGCTCAGCACCGTCACCGGCACCTTCTGCGGGTCGGTGGTGGCGAGCACGAACTTGAGGTAGTCGGGCGGCTCCTCCAGCGTCTTCAACATGGCATTGAAGGCGTGGCTGGTCATCATGTGCACCTCGTCGATCATGTAGACCTTGAAGCGCCCCATGACGGGCTTGTAGACGGCCTGGTCGAGCAGGGCCGAGATCTCGTCCACGCCGCGGTTGCTGGCGGCGTCGAGTTCAACGTAATCGACGTAGCGGCCGGCGTCGAT
>JBJOKP010000220.1:0-5151 GCA_046046045.1 Pseudomonadota bacterium
AACGACGACTGGGCCCTGCGCGCCCAGCAGATCTGCGTGCGCAGCCTGGCCAGCCTGCCCGGCTTCGCCCGGGATCTGGTGGAACTGCTGGTGGCCGATGCGAGGCAGAGCGAGCAGGCCGGGCCGGACGCCCTGCCGAGTTGATTGCGTGGCCCGACTCACCATGACCCTGGCCCGAGCACCGGTCGCAGCGATTTGGACAGACCTTCCCTCGGGTCAGGCGATCTTCACCACCACCTTGCCCTTGGCGCGCCCCTGGGCGAGGTAGTCGAGGGCCTCGATCGCCTGCTCGAACGGGAACACCTTGTCGATCACGGGGCGGATGTGCCCGGCGTCGAGCAGCTTGCCGATGGCCTTGAGCTGTTGGCCGTCGGGACGCACGAAGAGGAAGCTGTAGTCGATGTCCCGCTGCCGGGCCAGGCGCCGGATGCGCCGGCTCATCAGCCCGAACACCCAGCGCAGCACGACGTTCAGGCCCTTGTCGCGGGCGAAGGCCGCGTCGAGCGGGCCGGTCAGCGAGACGATGCGGCCGCCGGGCTTGAGGATGCCGAGGGCCTTCACGACCTCGTCGCCCCGGGTGGTGGCGAGCACGGCGTCATAAGCGCTCAGGACCTGACCGAAATCCTGCTGCTTGTAGTCGACGATCTCGTCGGCGCCCAGGCCGCGCACCAACTCGATGCTGCCGCTGCTGACGGTTGTGCCGACCTTGGCGCCGAGCTGTCTGGCCAGCTGGATGGCGAAGCTGCCGATGCCGCCCGCCCCGGCGGGGATGAAGATCTTCTGCCCCGGGCGCAGGACGATGCGCTCGGTCAGCGCCTGCCAGGAGGTCAGCCCGACCATGGGCACCGAGGCGGCCTGCACGAAGTCCAGCGTGCCGGGCTTCAGGGCGGCCACACGCTCGGGCACCACGGCGAACTCGGCCAGTGAGCCCAGGCCGAGGTCGAACAGGCTGGCGTAGACGGCGTCGCCCGGCTTGAAGCGGGTGACGCGGCTGCCCACCTCGACCACCACGCCGGCCAGGTCGCTGCCCAGCGTGGCCGGCAGCCTGAAGTGCAGCACCGGCTTGAAGGTGCCCCTTGGGATCATGGTGTCGATGGGGTTCAGGCCCACCGCGTGGACCTGCACCAGCAGTTCGTCGGGCTGCAGGGTGGTGGGGCGCGGCAGATCGGCAAAACCGATGCCGGGCGACTTGCCGTAACGCTGGAAGGTGAGTGCTTTCATGGGATGTGGCTCGTGGGGTGTCGGGTGGTGCGTCAGGCCGAAGACGATCAAACCTCGGGCCGATAGCGCTCGGCCGCGTGGGCCTGCCGCAGGTCGCCGAGCAGCGCCTGTCGCGCACCGTCCAGCGCGTCCCAGCGGCTGGCCACGTGCAGCGGGGGGATGGTCACGGCCTCGCGGCGGTCGAAGCCGACCAGGGCCGCATCGACGAGTTCCTCGGCGTCCATGACCTCGGGCAGGCTGTCGACGTCGACGCCGACGCGCTGCCAGATCTCGGTGCGTGTCGTGGCCGGCAGCACCGCCTGCACGTACACGCCGCGCGGCCCCAGTTCCGCGCTCAGGCCCTGCGAGAGGAAGAGCAGGTAGGCCTTGCTGGCGCCGTAGACCGTGCTGCCGAACTCGGGCGCCAGGCCAACCACCGAGCCGATGTTGACGATGGCCCCCGCGCCCGCCTGCGCCAGGCGCGGCGCGATGGCCGCCGCCAGGCGGGTGGGCGCCAGGGCGTTCAGGCTCACCAGCTGCTCGATGGCCTGAGCGCCCTGCTGCACGAAGCCCCCGGCCAGGGCCATGCCGGCGTTGTTGATCAGGGTGCCGATGCCGGTGTCCTCGCGCAGGCGCTGCTCGACGGCGGCCAGGTCGCCCGGCTGGGTCAGGTCGGCCTGCAGCACGTCGACGGCAACCTGGTGGGTCTCGCGCAGGCGGGCCGCCAGGACGTCGAGGCGTTGCCGGTCGCGGGCCACCAGCACCAGGTCATGACCGCGCCGGGCGAAACGTTTGGCGTACACGGCGCCTATGCCGGACGAGGCGCCGGTGACGAGGACGGTGGATGAAGACGCTGCGCGGCCGCGCTCGACGGCCGTCGCGGTGACGGAGGTTGGGGATGCTGAAGTGCTGCTGGCGGTCATGGGTCGTTGCCTTGAAGGAGTGGGTGGGGCAAGGCAATGATTATGGTCATCATCTTAAAAGTCAAGACTTTGATGATGAACATAATCAATGTAGAGTTGACCCCCGTCCCGCCGCCCCAGACCACCACACGCCACCATGAAAGTCAGCAAGGCACAGGCCGAAGCCAATCGAGCGCATGTCGTCCAGACGGCGTCCGAACTGTTCCGCGAGCGCGGCTTCGACGGCGTGGGCGTGGCGGACCTGATGGCCGCCGCGGGCTTCACGCACGGCGGCTTCTACAAGCAGTTCGGCTCCAAGGCCGACCTGATGGCCGAGGCCACGGCCTGCGGCATCGCGCACACGGCGGCGCTGAGCGAAGGCGTGGACGCCACGGAGTTCCTCCAGCGCTACCTGTCGCGCGAGCACCGCGACCAGCGTGCGGGTGGCTGCACCATGGCCGCCCTTGGTGGGGACGCCGCACGGCAGCCAGAGGCGGTGAAGCGGGCCTTTGCCGAGGGCGTCGAGCGCCTCGTGACGCAGCTGACGGCCTCGCCGACTGGACAGGGCCATCTGCCGGCGGACGCGGCGACGCAGGCGCGCGCCCGGGTCCTCGATGTGCTGGCGCACGCGGTGGGCGCCCTCGTCATGTCGCGCGCATGCCCGGACGACTCGCCCCTCGCCGATGAGTTCCTCGCGGTCAGCCGCGAGGCCATCCTCGACTCGCTCGGAACACGCCAGGTGGCAACAGAGCCCACGTCTGCCCCTTAGCGTCGCCGTCCTGGTCGCCTGGATGGATGGGTTGTCGGTCGCGCAGCCACAGACGGCTGCGTGTCGGGCATGCCGAGCCGGTTGCGCCGCGCGGTGGTGTAGTCGGCCGCCAGGGTAGGAGGATCAGCCGGCGGCGGGCAGGAAACGCGCCGGCACCGGCGCCGCCTCGGCCAGGGCCCAGACCTGGGCGATCACGCCGCGCATCTCGGCGTCGCTCGCGCCCTGGCGGTAGCTGGCCAGGCTCAGGGCCTTGGCCTCCAGCTCGGGGCGGCTCAGGGTGTTGCCGGGGTCGCCCTTGGGTTCGTCGACGCGGGCGCTGAGTTCACGGCCATCGGTGGTGAGCACCTGCACCTTGCCGATCCAGCGCGCCGGGTAGGCGCCATCGACCTCGGCGTCCAGCGTCATGGCCACCTTGTCGCGGAAGCTGACCACGGCCGGGTCGCGGTACGCCGTATCGAACTGGGTGAGGTCGGCCGCCCCCTTGGTCGCCACCAGGCCCAGCACCGTGCCCATGGAGAACTTGGCCTGGTGCACGGTCTGCGGATCGGTCACCGGACCCAGCACGTCGATGGCGCCCTGGTGCACCTGGGTCATCACCTTCGCCACGTCGGCAGCCGCCAGCTGATGCGTGTGCATGAGCTGCTGCAGCGCGTCGGCCGCCGGGTGGGTGTGGCGGCAGGAAGCGTGGAACTTGAACGAGGTCTCGGCCAGCGTCCAGCGCGTGCCCAGGCCGTCGACCAGCCTGGCCGGATCGGCGTCGGTCGACATGCCGGCGGCCAGGCCCTGCGGGCCGTCGAAGATGCGTCTTGCGCCGGTAAAGCCATCGGCCGCCAGGTAGGCCGCCGTGAGGCCGGTGCCGGCGGCATGCGCCGTGTGCAGCTGCTTGCTGTCCGCCGCGGTGCGCAAGAACTCCCACAGCCCGGCGCTCTGCGTGCCGGCCGAGCCGAAGGCGTGCTGCATCTGCCCGGGCGTGAGCTTCAGCAGATGGCCCACGGCCGCCGCCGCGGCGATGGAGCCGGCCGTGCCCGTGGTGTGGAAGATGCGGTAGTGCGAGCGGCCGAGGAACTCGCCCACGCGTATGCCTACCTCGTAGCCCGCCACGCAGGCGGCCAGCAGATCGGCGCCCGAGCGCCCGAGCGCCTGGGCCACGGCCAGCGCGGGCGGGAACACCACGGCCGCCGGGTGGAACACCGAGCCGTTGTGCACATCGTCCTGCTCGGCGAAATGGGAGGCGGCGGCATTCACCACCGCCGCCACCAGCGGGCTGCTGCCGCGGCGGTGGATGAGGATCTCGCTCGGGCCATCCGCTGGTCCCATGCTCTGCATGAAGCGGGCGATGCTTTCCACCGGCCGCGCGCCCTTGCCCGCCAGGGCCGAGGCGAACCAGTCGAGGAAGAGGTCTTCGCAGCGCCGCTGCACGGGGGCCGGCACATCGGCCCAGCGCAGGGTGGCGGCGAAGCAGGCCAGCTCGCGGCCGGGGTCGTCGGTCACGTCGATCGAGGTGGGTGCACTCATCGTGGTCGTCGTCGTCGTCGTCAGGGGGCGTCGCTGGAGCTCAGCTCATCCACCAGTTCGGGCGCCAGGCCCAGCTCGGCCAGGATGGCGCGGGTGTGCTGGCCCAGTGCCGGGATGGGGTCCATGCGGCCGTCCTTGCGGCCGGGCGGCAGCAGGGCGGGCACGGGGCCGGCGGGGGTGGCCACCTCGGTCCAGCGATCGCGCGCCTTGAGCTGGGCATGGGCCCAGACGTCGGCCATGGTGTTGACCTGGGCGTTGGCGATGCCGGCGGCTTCCAGGCGCTGCACCACCTGTTCGGCCGTGAGGGTGGCGAAGACCTCGACGATCACGGCGCGCAGTTCAGCCCGCGCGGCATTGCGCCTGGCGTTGGCGGCGTAGCGCTCGTCCTTGGCCAGCGCCGGGCGCTGCAGCACCTGCTCGCAGAAGATGACCCACTCTCGCTCGTTCTGCAGGCCCAGCATCACCGTCTTGCCGTCGCCGGCCGGGAAGGGACCATAGGGGTAGATGGTGGCGTGGGCCGCACCGCTGCGTGGCGGCGGCGCGGCGCCGTCAAAGGCGTAGTACATGGGGAAACCCATCCACTCCACCATGGCCTCGAGCATGGAGACGTCGATGTGGCGGCCCTGGCCCGTGCGGCCACGCTCGATCAGCGCCGCCAGCACATTGCTGTAGGCCGCCATGCCGGCCGCGATGTCGGCGATGGAGCAGCCGGCCTTGCTCGGCTCCTCGGGCGTGCCGCTCACGCTCAGGAAACCCGACTCGCTC
>JBJOKP010000221.1:0-5138 GCA_046046045.1 Pseudomonadota bacterium
CGCGACGGCGGGGTCGGCGGCCAGGTGGGGCGTGGTGTCGCGCCCGTGGCCAAGCAGGCCCAGGCGGTCCGAGCGGGTGGTCTCGCCGATGACCAGGATGACGACGGCGTCGTCCAGCCGGGCGGCGGGCTCGTAGCGGTGCACCGTGGCCGGGTTGAGCAGGCGGGCGTCGTCGCGCGACTGGCGCAGGCGGCTGGCCACCACCATGGCCGAGCCGGACAGCCAGTTGCTGGGCAGGTAGGCATGGCTGGCCACGCCGACCAGGTTGGTCTCGGGCCCGGCCAGGCCGCGCAGCTGCTTGCTGGCGCGGTGCAGCGCGGCATTGCCCGCGGCCAGGAGGACGGCGGCGCCGGCCAGCATCAGCCCCAGGCCGCGCCACCAGTTGCCCTGGCGCAGGCCGCCCCACAGGCCGGGGCTGCGCGCCTGGCGCCAGTACCAGACGGCCGGCAGCAGGCCGAAGGCCAGCAGCCACAGCAGCAGCCAGATGCCCATGATCTCGCCGGAGAGATCGTGGTCGGTGGTGAGGGTGGCGCTCAGCACGCCCACGCCGATCACCACCTTGAAGCGGGCCATGTAGTAGGCGCAGGCCGCCGAAGCCAGCAGGGCCAGGCTGACGACGCCGCGTTGCAGCCAGCGCCCGCCCAGCTGGGCCAGGGCCAGCAGCGCGCCGGTGAGGCCCAGCATGAGGGCGAGCTCGGCCAGCGGGCCGCCGATGCGCCAGGCCCAGGGAGCCTGGGCCCAGAAACCCTGGGCGCGATCCCACAGGGTGGGCAGGTTGAGCAGGCCGGCGATCCAGAGCGTGGCGGCCAGCCAGGGCAGGAGCATCCCCCGCAGGCTGGGGCGGCGGGTGGTGAAGAGAAGAACCATCGGGACAGGGCGCGAGGCAGGGCGGGAGGTCGGGCGGCCAGGCTGCCGCGGCGCCTCACGGCCACGCACTGTCACCTTTCCGACACAGGATTGTCGACCCTGCCATGGAGCGCCCAGGCGCTGGGAAGCCCGGGGGAACGTGGCGAAAAACCCTCAGCCTTCGCCGGGATTGCTTGGTGCCGGCTCAGGCGGCCAGGCCGAGGCGCTGCCAGAGCAGGGTGAGCCAGGTGGCGGCGGCCAGCCCCAGGCTGAGCAGGACGGCGGCGCTGCCGTAGTCCTTGGCGCGGCCGGCGAGCTCATGGTGGTCGTAGGAGATGCGGTCGACCGCGGCTTCGACCGCCGAGTTGAGCAGCTCGACGATGAGCACCAGCCACAGGCTGGCGATCAGCAGCAGGCGTTCCAGGCCGGTGCGGCCCAGCCAGAGCGCCAGGGGCAGGGCCAGGGCGAAGAGCCAGACCTCCTGGCGAAAGGCGCTTTCATGGCGGTAGCCGCTGCGCAGCCCGGCCCAGGAATAGCCGGCGGCATGCAGGACACGGTTCAGGCCGGTGCGGCGCTTCTGGGGATGGGCGGCGGGATCGTGGGGCATGGGCGCCATTGTTGCCGCGGTGCTGACATGGGTTCCGGCGCGCGCCGGCCGCGCGGCGTTGCAGTGATCAGCTCGCACCGGCGGCGCGCCGCCGCAGTTCAGCCTGCTCCACCGGGTTGGGGCTGAGATCGGCGGCGCGGGTCCAGGCCAGGCGGGCCTCCTCGCGGCGGGCCAGCTTGTCCAGCAGTTCGGCCCGGGCCGCGTGCAACCAGGGGTAGCCGGCCAGGGCGGCTGCCGCCGCGGGCCGGGCCAGCAGGGTCTCGATGGCGGCCAGGCCGGCCGCCGGCCCCTCTGCCATGGCCAGGGCCATGGCCCGGTTGAGGGCCAGCACGGGCGAGGGGTTGAGGTGCAGCAGGCCGTCGTAGGCAGCGACGATGTCCACCCAGCGCGTGGCATCGACATGGGGGGCACGGGCATGGCAGGCGGCGATGCGGGCCTGCAGCAGGTAGGCCCCGGGCGCGACGGGAGGGGCGGCGGCCTCAGCCTGGGCCAGATGGTGCAGGCCGCGGCGCATGGCCAGGGCGTCCCAGCGGCTGCGGTCCTGCTCGGCCAGGCGCACGGGCTGGCCGGCGGCGTCGTGGCGGGCCGGCAGGCGGGCGACCTGCAGCTCCATCAGGGCCAGCAGGGACAGGGCCTCGGCATGGGCAGCCGGTGGGAGCTGCCGGGCCAGGGCGCCGGCCAGCAACCGGGCCAGGCGCAGGGCGTCTTCGCAGAGGGCCGGGCGGGTGGTGGCCGGGCCGCTGCTGGCGGCATAACCTTCGTTGAAGATGAGGTAGAGCACCTCCAGCACCGCGGCCAGGCGCTCGGGCTCGGCCTGGGCGCCGCGCGGCAGGTCGAACTCGGGCCGGTGGCTGCCGAGCTGGCGCTTGGCGCGCACGATGCGCTGGGCCACGGTGGCCTCGGGCACCAGGTAGGCGCGGGCGATCTCGGCCGTGGTCAGCCCGCCCAGCAGGCGCAGGGCCAGGGCGGTGCGGGCCTCCAGTGCCAGGCTGGGGTGGCAGGCGGTGAGGATGAGGCGCAGCAGGTCGTCGCCCACCTCGTCCTGGCGGGCGGCATCCAGGGCATCGACGAAGTCGGGCACGACCAGGGCCTCGCGGGCTTCGAGGTCGGCGCCCAGTTCGGCCTGGCGCTCGGCGGCCATGCGGCGGTGGCGCAGGCCGTCCAGGGCGCGGTGTTTGGCCGTGGTCATGAGCCAGGCGGCCGGTCGATCGGGCAGACCCTCGCGCGGCCAGTGCTCCAGGGCGGCGATAAGGGCGTCCTGGGCGCAGTCCTCGGCGGCATCGAGGTCGCGCAGCAGGCGGTGCAGGGCGGCGATGAGGCGTGGCGCCTCGGCCCGCCAGACGGTGTTGATGGCCTGATGGACGGCTGCCGGATCGGCCCCCGGCTGGGCCGCGGTGCGGCGCAGGGCCGCCAGCTCCGCCGCTGGGAGCGTTGCCTGGCTGTCGGCTCGGTCCAACTCCAGCTCGTCTGACCGCCCAGCGGCCGGGTCGTCCGCCTTGCCAGGGTGGCGCTCCAGGCTCATCGTTCCTGGCCTCGGGGCGTCCGGCGCGTCAGGCCGAGCCCGGGCGCCGGGCCCCCACGGGCAAGGCGGCGATGCGTGCGTATTCGCCCTGGTCGAGCTTGGCCGGGTCGGCCTCGCAGGCCAGGGCGAAGTTGATGGCCTCGCTGCCCCAGAAGATCTCGCCGCGGCCGACGCCGCCCGGGGCGGGCAGCTGCAGGCTGGGCACGCCGAACACGCCCTCGGCCACGGCCTGGGCGGTCTGGTCCTGCAGGTGCTGCTTGACGGCCGGGTCGGCCAGGCGCTCGGGGGCGATGGCCAGGGTGGTGCAGGCCTCGTGCAGCAGGGCTGGATCGGCAGCGTCGGCGCCACGGCTCCAGAGCAGGCTGAAGATGGTGTCGACCGCCTGGGGGCTGGCCTCGGCCGCCACCAGCAGGCGCAGCCAGGGCAGGGAATTGAAGGGATGGCTGGCTGGGAGACGGAAGGGCAGGCCGGCCTGCTCGGCGCGCCAGACGCAGTCGCGGTAGGTCCAGACCCGCTTGGGCTCGATCTCGGCCGGGCCCTTCTGGCCCCAGTGCTTGAGCAGGCCGGCAAAGAGCACCGGCACCAGCTCGACCGGGCGCTGCGCCTTCAGCGCGCGGATGGCCGGCCAGCCCAGGTAGGCATAGGGCGAGATGGGGTCGAAGTACCAGCGCAGGGCGGGCGTGGCGGTGTCCGGGGCGCTGCTCACAGCGTGTCCTCGAAGCAGGTGCCGGTGGCGCGCACCTCGATGCTGGCCCAGGCGGCCGCCGGGCAGCGCGCCGCCAGGGCCAGGGCCTCGTCGCGGCTGGCGCAGTCCACCAGGAAGAAGCCACCCACCATCTCCTTGGTCTCGGCGAAGGGGCCGTCGATCAGGCGGGTGCGGCCGGCACGAGTCTCCACCCGCGTGGCCACCTGCTGGGAGGTCAGGGCCTGCACCGCCAGCAGCTTGCCGCTCTGCTGCAGTTCACCGGCATAGGCCAGCATGGCGGCGTAGGCGGCCTGGCCTTCCTCGGGCGTGCGTTGCTGGCGCTGGCCGACCGGTTCGACGACAAGCAGGGCGTAGGGCATGGATGAGGTCTCCGCAGAGGCTGGGTGCGGCCAGGACTGCGATGGCAGGTCCGGCCGCGGGTCCGGGTAAGTCTGCCCCGCGTTCGAGGGGGTGTCGACCCGGTGCTCAACCGGTGTCTGGCCCGGAAATGAAGCGCCCCACAAATGAAGCAACCAAAATGAAGCGGCCCGAGTGCCGGTCCCTTGAGTCCTCGCGACAAGGCGAGGTGGGTGGCATCTCGGGCCGGGGCTCGACCGGGTCGAGCCGGGCAACTGAGGGCGAAGCCGGATGAGCGGCTCCGCGTGACTCTCAGGTCTGCGGCGGCGTCGGGGTGGTGGCGGCCGGCGCGGCGCTGCTCGCACCTTCGTCCAGCGCCTTGCAGGAGGGGGCGCAGACGCTCTGAGACCGGCCCAGCAGCTTGCGGGTCTTCAGGGCGGAGCGGGGGCGGTGCTTGCCACAGAGGAAACAGGACATGGTTGCCGCACCGAAATACTGGCCGGTCGCGAAGGGCGAACCGGGCGCCTTGGAGCGATAACGCAGGCCGTCGGCCTCGATGGTGGTCTTGATTTCGTCCTTGGCCATAGGTACTGAACTTTGGTTGACGGTGCCATGGCGGCCGCTGGATGCCGGCCTCACCACAAACCCCGAGTGTCCCTGTCGCTGGCTCGCCGCGTGAGCCTGAGGTTTTTTGCCTCATCCCCACCGCCTGATCGGGCGGTCAGGCCGTTTGACCCGACTCGACAGGTGCTAGACCGCGAGGCCGGATTGTAAAGCAGGGCGGCTGTTCCCGTCCTGTCCGCTGCGGGACCCGACCTGCATTCGGCCCTCAGGCCGAGGGAGTCAGCGGCAGGGGCCAGCGGCCGAGCACGTCGGCATGCGAGATGGCCAGCACCCGCGCCAGATCGGGCGAGGGCGGATCGGCATAACGCTGGCGGATCTCGGCGCAGGCTTCGGGTTCGGCCAGCAGGGCTTCGACGCACGGGGCATCGAGCTTGCCGTCGCGGGCCTGCTGGCGCAGCTCGGCGGCATAGTCGTCGGCGTCCCAGGCGCTCTTGTAGTGGCGCGCCGAGGACAGGGCGTCGTAGACATCCGCCACGGCCACGATGCGGGCCTCGGGG
>JBJOKP010000222.1:0-5119 GCA_046046045.1 Pseudomonadota bacterium
GATGGCCGATATTCGCCATGGTGCCGCTGGGCTTCGCCCTGCTCGGTCTGCAAGGCGTCTCCGAACTGATCAAGCGTTTCGCCTTCCTGCAAGGCCTGATCGACGACCCGACGAAGAAGAAGCAGGAGAAGACCGCCGAGGAAGAACTCGCGGAAGTCATCCGTGCCCAGGCTGAAGGAGCGCACAAGTGATCGAACTCCTGAGCAACAACATGGCACCGGTGATGTTTGCCGGCCTGATCGTCTTCCTGCTGATGGGCTACTCGGTGGCCTTCTCGCTGGGCGCCTGCGGCCTGCTGTTCGGGTTCATCGGCATCGAGCTGGGTGTGCCTGGCCTGCAGCAACTCATGCAGGCGCTGCCGCTGCGCATCTTCGGCATCATGCAGAACGACACGCTGCTGGCCATTCCCTTCTTCACCTTCATGGGCCTGATCCTCGAACGGTCGGGCATGGCGGAAGACCTGCTGGACACCATCGGCCAGCTCTTCGGCCCCATCCGCGGCGGCCTGGCCTATGCGGTGATCTTCGTGGGTGCGATGCTCGCCGCGACCACCGGCGTGGTGGCCGCCTCGGTGATCTCGATGGGCCTGATCTCGCTGCCCATCATGCTGCGCTACGGCTATGACCGGCGCATCGCCGGCGGCGTCATCGCCGCGTCGGGCACGCTGGCGCAGATCATCCCGCCCTCGCTGGTGCTCATCATCATGGCCGACCAGCTCGGCAAGAGCGTGGGCGACCTGTACAAGGGCGCCTTCATCCCAGGCTTCGTGCTGACCGGCCTGTACGTCGGCTACATCGTGCTGGTAAGTCTCTGGAAGCCCAGCTGGGTGCCCGCACTGCCCAAGGAGGCCCGCACCATCCGCGAGGACAACGGCGACTCCGGCCTGCCCTCCCTGGGCCTGCTGGTGCTGCTGTCCACCGGCCTGGCGGTGTTCTTTGCCAGGACGCGCCCCGACAGCACGCCGACCGACGAGCTCATCGTCGTGTCCATGTGCGTGGGCGTGGGTGTGGCCTTCGTGCTGGCGGTGCTCAACAAGGTGACCGGGCTCAAGCTGCTGTCGAAGATGGCCGAACGTGTCACCTTCGTGCTCATCCCGCCGCTGGGTCTGATCTTCCTCGTGCTGGGCACCATCTTCCTGGGCATCGCCACGCCCACCGAAGGCGGCGCCATGGGTGCGGTCGGCGCGCTGGCCATGGCGCTGGCGCGCAAGCGCCTGAGCATGAAGCTCATGCGCCAGGCCATGGACTCCACCATGAAGCTGGCCACCTTCGTGGTCTTCATCCTGCTGGGCTCCACGGTGTTCTCGCTCAGCTTCCAGGGCGTGGACGGACCCAAGTGGGTCGAGCACCTGCTGACCAGCCTGCCAGGCGGCCAGCTCGGCTTCCTGATCGTGGTGAACATCCTGATCTTCGTGCTGGCCTTCTTCCTCGACTTCTTCGAACTGAGCTTCATCGTCATCCCGCTCATCGGCCCGGTGGCTGAGAAACTGGGCATCGACCTGGTCTGGTTCGGCGTGCTGCTGGCGGTCAACATGCAGACCAGCTTCATGCACCCGCCCTTCGGCTTCGCCCTGTTCTACTTGCGCAGCGTGGCACCGACCGAGGACTACAAGGACCGCGTCACCGGCCAGACCGTGGCCAAGGTCACCACCGGCCAGATCTACTACGGCGCCATCCCCTTCGTGATCATCCAGATCATCATGGTCGGCCTGATCATCGCCTTCCCCAACCTGGTCTCGGGCGGCCTGGGCAAGAAGGAGGAGATCAACATCGACAACATCCAGATCGAGGCCCAGGCGCCCGACGCCAAGGTCGAGAACGATCAGGACAAGCTCTTCGCCCCGCCGGCCGACGACAAGGGCGACAAGAAGGAAGAAGACCCGATGGCCGTGTTCAAGGACCTGCCCAAGGACGGCGACAAGAAGTAGCCGACACGACGCACCAATGGAAAAGGCCCCGTGAGGGGCCTTTTCGTTGGCGCCACCGCCGTTCACACGGCGGCTCGGGCACTCAGAGCATGCGAGACGCTGGGCGTCTTCGTTATCTCGTTCGTCCTGACGGCTCGAATTACTTCGAAGCAGCGGCAGCAGGCTTCTCGGCCTTCTTGTGTTCCTTGTGGGCCTTGGCCTTCTTGGCCGGCTTGGAAGCGGCGTCAGCGGCCGGGGCAGCGTCAGCGGCGTAGGCGCCGAAAGCGAACATGGAGGCGATCAGGGCGGCGATGAACTTGGTCATGGTGTATCTCTTGGGTCTGGCGGGTTGGTTGGAGCAAGACGCTCACTGACCACAACGCCCCCGTCGCACCGCGGGATGACCCGAGGTGGACGAAAGAATGTAAAGAACGGTGTACAGCCCGGCGCCTCCCCCGCAGGTGCAGGGTGCGCCGTCAGCCCCGCCGGCGTGGCTCACCAGCCCGCCGCCAGGCCGTCCCGACGTGCATCGCTGGCGGCCACGTAGCCCTCGACCGCCGGATCACCCAGGCGCCAGATGAACTGGCCCGCACCGAAGTCCTGGTAGCTGTCGTTGATCACCGCCAGCCGGTGGCCGCGTTCGGCCAGGCCCTGCACCGTCGCCGCCGGCATGGCCGCCTCGACGTTGAGTTCCAGCCCGGCGTTGTAGCGCCAACGCGGCGCATCACAGGCCGCCTGCGGGTTCTGGTGATAGTCGAGCATGCGCACCAGGGTCTGCACATGGCCCTGCGGCTGCATGTTGGCGCCCATCACGCCGTAGCTCATCACCGGCTGGCCGTCTCGGGTCAGGAAGGCCGGGATGATGGTGTGGAAGGGCCGCTTGCCCGGCGCCACCACGTTGGCGGTGCCGGGCGTGAGGTTGAAGGCATGGCCGCGGTTCTGCAGGCTCACGCCGAACTCCGGCACCACCACACCCGAGCCGAAACCCATGTAGTTGCTCTGGATGAAGCTGACCATCATGCCGTTCTCGTCGGCCGCGGTCAGGTAGATGGTGCCGCCCTTGACCGGGTTGCCGGCGCCGAAGTCCTGCGCCTTCTTCGGGTCGATGAGCGCGGCGCGGCTCTTCAGATAGGCCGGGTCGAGCATCTGCTCGGTCGTCACCTCCATGTCGCCGCGTTCGGCCACGTAACGATAGACGTCGGCGAAGGCCAGCTTCATGGCCTCGATCTGCAGATGCTGGCTCGCGGCGCTGTCGACCGGCAGGCCAGCGATGTCGAAGTGCTCCAGGATGCCCAGGGTGATGAGCGCGGCGATGCCCTGCCCGTTGGGCGGAATCTCGTGCAGGGTGTGGCCGCGGTAGGCCTGGCCGAGCGGCTCGACCCATTCGGGCCGGTAGGCGGCGAAATCGGCCACCGTGGCGGCACCACCCTGGGCGGCCGCGGCGCGGGCGATGGCCTCGGCGATCTCGCCGCCGTAGAAGGCCAAGCCCTTGGTCGCGCCGATGGCACGCAGCGCCCTGGCCGCGCCGGGCATCTTGTGCAGCTCGCCCACGTGGGGGGCACGGCCGCGCGGCAGGAAGACCTCGGCAAAACCCGGCTGGCTGGCGATGTCGGCCACGCCGGCTGCGGCGGCCCACTTCTGCTGCACCACCACCGGCACGGCGTAGCCGCGCTCGGCCACCTCGGCGGCCGGCGCCATCAGGTCGGCGAAGGGCAGACGGCCGAACTTCTCGCTCAGCGCCACCCAGCTCGCCACCGCGCCGGGCACGGTCACGGCGTCCCAGCCGCGCACCGGCGGGCTGTTGCGGTCAGCGCCGTACTTGCGCTTGAAGTAGTCCGGCGTCCAGGCCGCCGGCGCGCGGCCCGAGGCATTCAGGCCGTGCAGCTGCTTGCCGTCCCACAGGATGGCGAAGGCGTCCGAGCCCAGGCCGTTGCTGCAGGGCTCGACGATGGTCATCACCGCGGCCGCCGCCACCGCGGCGTCCACCGCATTGCCGCCCTGGCCCAGGATGCGCAGCCCGGCCTGCGCCGCCAGCGGGTGCGAGGTGGAGACGATGTTGCGGGCGAACACCGGCAGGCGCTGGCTGGTGTAGGGGGTCTGGTAGTCGAAGGGATGGGTCATGGTGGCTGGAGTGGGTGGGACGTTCAGGAAGGAAACTGCATCAGGCCGGCCGGTCGGCCGGACGGCCGTCGGGCCGACCGGCCGGCTTGGGTTCGATCAATGCCCGGCCTGGTCGTTGTTGTGGGCGGTGGCAGCGCTGCCGCGACCCTTGAGCCGGTGCATGACGCGGTGGTGCAGCTGCCTGCCGCCCCACCACACGGCGAGCGCGATGACGGGGATGGACAGCGCGATCATCAGATCCGGCGACACCGGCAGGCCCAGGCTCTTGGCGCCCTTGGCGAGGTAGCCCACCAGGCCCGAGCCGTAATAGGTGATGGCCGCCACCGACAGCCCCTCCACCGCGCTTTGCAGCAGCAGCTGGGCCTCCTGGCGGCGGTTCATGGCGTCCAGCAGGTCGCGGCTGGACTGCTGCTGCTCGATCTCCACCCGCGTGCGTAGCAGGTTGCTGGCGCGCGAGATGCGTTGCGAGAGCGCCTGCTGGCGCCGCTCGGCCCAGGCGCAGGTCTGCATGGCCGGGGCCAGGCGTCGCTCCATGAACTCGCCCAGGGTCTGCAGGCCGTGGATGCGCTGCTCGCGCAGCTCGGCAATGCGCCGCTGCACCAGCTCGAAATACGCCGCGCTGGCCGAGAAGCGCGCATGGGTGCGGGCGTACAGGCTTTCCACGCTGGCGGCCAGGTTGGTGAGCTGGCGCAGCAGCTCGGGTTCGCGCTGCGGATCGGTGCTGCGGATGGCCGCGGCGATCTCGGCCAGGTCGCGTTCGGCATGGGCCAGGGCGCTGCCCACCTCGCGCGCCGCCGGCAGGCCGAGCAGGGACATCATGCGGTAGGTCTCGATCTCCAGCGCGCGCTGCACGGCGCGGCCCAGGCGGCGACGGTTCATGTCGCCCACCTCGATGATCCAGCGCCCGCAGCCGTCCTCGTGCAGGCGGAAGTCGGTGTACATCGTGGCGTGGCCGTCCATCACGCTGGAGCACACCAGGGTGGACTCGTCCAGGCAGCGCCGCACCAGGGCCGCGGTGGCCTCGGGTGTGCTGGCGGCGCGCGATACCACCAGCACATGCAGGCCGATCAGCCACTGGCCCGGCATGGCGGT
>JBJOKP010000223.1:0-5112 GCA_046046045.1 Pseudomonadota bacterium
CCTGGGCCTGCTGCTGGCCCTCGTCCTGCTGTTCGAGGAATGGGGCTGGGGGCCGCTGCAACGGGCCATGGCCTGGCTGGGCCGGCTGCCGGTGCTGCGCCAGATCGAGGCCTGGATCGCCCGCCTGCCGCCCTATGGCGCGCTGGCGCTGTTCCTCCTGCCCTCGGTCAGCCTCCTGCCCATCAAGCTGCTCGCGCTGTGGCTCATCGGCCAGGGCCATGCGGGCCTGGGTCTCTCGGTGATCGTCGCGGCCAAGCTGGCCGGCACGGCCATCCTGGCGCGGCTCTTTGCGCTCACCCAGCCTGCGCTCATGCGCCTGGCCTGGTTCGCGCGCCTCTTCACGCGCTGGATGGCCTTCAAGGACGCGCTGCTCGCCCGTGCCCGCGCCAGTGCCGCCTGGCGGGCCGCCGTTGCCCTGCGCGCCCAGCTCAGCGCGGCGGCGCGCAGCGTGGTGGCCCTGCTGCGCAAGCTGTTCGGCGGAGGAACGCCATGACCAAGACCCTCGACGGACAGCCCGTCGCCACAGGCCATCGGCTCCTAGCCCTGCCGGCGCATCGCGCCGCCCAAGCGCTCGCGCCCCTGCGCACCGCCCTGCTGGCCCTGCTCTTCATCACCAGCACCACCGCCATGGCCCTCGACCTCACCGCGCTCTGGAACTTCAAGGATCCCGCGGCCAGCGAGGCCCGCTTTCGCGCCGAGATGGCCCAGGCCGCGGCGCATGGCCGCAGCGACGACGCCCTCGTCCTGCGCACGCAGATCGCCCGCAGCCACAGCCTGCGGCGCGACTACGCCCAGGCCCGCCGCGAACTGGCAGCCATGGAGCCCCAACTCGCCCGTGCCAGCGCTGAGGTGCAGGTGCGCCACCAGCTGGAGCTCGGCCGCAGTTGGGCCTCGGCCGCGCACAAGGCCGAGGAGGTCGACGACACCGCCCGCGCCAGCGCCCGCAGCGCCTTCATGAAGGCCTGGCAGCAGGCCAAGGCCGCGCGGCTCGATGCCCTGGCCATCGACACCATCCACATGCTGGTCTTCGTGGACAGCGCGCCCGCCGACCAGCTGAAGTGGAACCGGGAGGCCCTGGCCGTGGTGCTGGCCTCGGACCAGCCCGACGCGCAACGCTGGCAGGCCTCGGTGCGCAACAACCTGGGCATGGCCCTGCACGGCCTGCAGCGCTACGACGAGGCCCTGGCCGAGTTCCAGCGCGCCGTGGCCTTGCGCGAAGCCCAGGCCGGCGAAGACGCGATGCGCGGCACGCCGCCCGAACCCGTGCGCGTGGCGCGCTGGATGGTGGCCTGGACGCTGCGGACCATGGGCCGCAACGACGAGGCCCTCGCGATGCAGCTTCAGCTCGAACAGGACGGCGACGCCGCCGGCGAGCCCGACCCCTACGTCTTCGAGGAGCTCGAGACGCTCTACCGCGCCCTGGGCAACACCGCCCGCGCGGAGCACTACGCGGCAAGGCGCAAGGCCGCGCAGGGCTCCTGACTTCGTCCCAACGGAATCACCACGGCATGGCCACCGCCCTCAAGGACCGTTTCGGTGCCGACGTCCCCGCCCGCATCGCCGACATGCTGCAGGCCGTGCACCCGGCCTTCGACCGCGCCGGCTTCATCACCGAAAGCCTGGCCGGCTACGACGCGCTGGAGCTCACCCCGCGTGCCTGGCAGATCGCCCATGCCCTGCGCCGCCACCTGCCGGCGGACACAAAGGCGGCGCTGGACCTGCTGGTGCGCTCGCTCGGCCCCAAGCTCGTCGACACCAGCGACGACCCGGGCACCGGACAAGGCATGGGCGTCTTCGTCTACCTGCCGCATGTCTTCCTCGTCGCGCAGTACGGCCTCGATCACGTGGAGGCCAGCCTGCGCGCGCAGCACGAACTCACGCAGCGCTTCACCGCCGAGTTCAGCATCCGGCCTTTCCTGGAGCGCCATCCGCAGGCCACGCTGGCGCGCCTGGCCGAGTGGACGCGCGATCCCAGCCCGCACGTGCGCCGCCTGGTGAGCGAGGGCACCCGACCGCGCCTGCCCTGGGCGCCACGCCTGCGCGACTTCCAGCGCGACCCCACGCCCGTGCTCGCCCTGCTGGAGTGCCTGAAGGACGATGGGAACCTCTACGTGCGCCGCAGCGTGGCCAACAACCTCAACGACATCGGCAAGGACCACCCTGCCCTGCTGGCCGAGGTCGCCACGCGCTGGCTGACGCCCGATGCACAGGGTCACCCAGTGAGCGCCGAACGCCGCTGGCTGGTCACCCACGCCCTGCGCTCGGCCGTCAAGCGCGGCGAGCCCGCGGCCCTGGCCGCGCTGGGCTTTGGTGGCAAGGCCAAGCTCACAGTGGCCGCCGTACAGATCAGCCCCGCCCGTCCGCGCATCGGCGAAGCGGTGCAGATCAGCCTGAGCCTCGCCAACGACACGAAGCGCGCCCAGACCGTCTGCGTCGACCTGGCCGTGCACTTCATCAAGGCCAGCGGCGAGGCCAGGCCCAAGGTCTTCAAGCTGCGCAACGTCGACCTCGCCCCGGGCGAGTCCCAGGCCATCGCCAAGACCATCGCCCTGCACGAGATGACGACGCGCAAGCACTACCCCGGCCTGCACCGGGTGGACCTGGTGCTGAATGGGGAGGCGCAGGAGATTGGCGCCTTCGATCTGCGATCTGTAGGCTAAAGATTCGCCCGCGCGACTAGGGCAACTCGTCACCCGGCAGCGGTGCTTGGTCCGGGCTGAGCGCCAGCCATTCATCGAAGGCGCGCAGGTCACCGCGCGCCTGGCGTTCGGCGAAGTAGGCCTGGGTCTTCAGGGCAGACACCTTTTCGGCGATGGCGGCCACGAAGAACTGGTTCATCGACACCTGCTCTTCCGCCGCCACCAGGCGGGCGTAGTCCATCAGGGACTCGGGCAGACGCAGCGCATAGTTGGCCATTACGGTTTCTCCGTTTGAAGTTGGCGCAGCAGAGCACCTGGCGACGTGACCGGAAGCTTGAAAGGCAGTGCTGCCTGGAAGTCCCGCTCGTTCAAGGTGATCAGGGCATCGGCTCGGCCATTCAGGGCAGTCTCCAGCACCATCTCATCAGCCGGGTCACGCAGTTGCGGGCGCCAGAGGAAATGCAGTTCCACCGGCTCAAGCAAGAGGCTGACTGCATCCAGAAATGCATCCGTCTGCACCGCCGACCGCCCGGAAGCCTCGAGTTGCTCCGGCCGCTTCAGCACCGCCTCGTACTCCAGCATCAGCGGCACCGACACCAGCGCCACGAACCGCCTCTGCCTGAGCAAGGCAAGCAGAGCAAACGAAGCCCCGAGCCGACTCCGCGACGCGGCGACCAGCACGTTGGTGTCCAGGGCGACACGATGCATCATATTGCATATGATATTACATATGGGATGACACCACCGCAGCTCAGGCCGCCGCCTGGTGGCGTCCCGCCGTGCTGCGATCGATTTCCGCGCGGATCTCGGCCAACGGCGAGGCTTGCCCCTCGCGATAGAACAGGTTGTAGGCCTCGAAGGGGATCATGCGGCCGTCCGGCTGGGCGAAGTGGATGCAGCTCTTCTTGAGGGCGCGGATGTCCATCGAGAGCGCGTCCATGAACTGCACGATGAGCACGCGGAAGACGTGGCGGTAGTCCAGCCCCGTGGGCGCCTGCACCTGGGGCAGGCAGCACATCAGGTCGCTCAGGCAACTGGCCTGGGCCTCGGGGCCGAGGTTGGTGGCGAAGAGCTTCAGGAAGGCGGCATGGCCCGCCGCACCGTCCGCACCTTGGCCTGATGCACCACCCTGCCCGGCCGCCGGCCCGAACAGGTCGCGCTCGAAGGCGATGGTGTTGGCCGTGCCTTCCACCAGCGCGCGGGCGTCGAGGTAGCGAGTCAGCGGCAGTAGGCCGCCGTCCGGCTGGCGCAGGGCATAGGCCATGGCCAGGGTGTCGGGGTTGCAGGGCACGGGCAACACGTCGTCCAGGCTGAACATGCCCGATTGCTCGGCGATGCGCCAGCGCAGCTCGCTCACCGTCAGTCGGTGCAGCGCCGGGTCGTAGGCCTCGGTGCGGCCGGCCTGCTGCACGGGCTGGAAGGTGATGCCGCGCACGCAGGGCTGGCGGCGGGCATGGTCGATCAGGGCGCCGAGTTCGTCGTCGTTGACGCCGCGCTTGACGGTCACCACCAGCGTGGTCGAGAGGTCCAGGGCATTGAGCCGTTCGAGCGCCTGCTCGCGCACCCGGCGCAGGTCGGCACCGCGCAGGTCGAGCAGGGCCTCGCGGCGCAGCGAGTCGAACTGCAGGTAGACCTCGAAGCCCGGCGCGTAGCCGGCCAGGCGCTCGGCAAAGGCCGCGTCCTGGGCGATGCGCAGGCCGTTGGTGTTGAGCATCAGGTGGCGGATGGGCCGGGCCTTGGCCGCGTCGAGGATCTCGAAGAACTGCGGGTGCAGCGTGGGCTCGCCGCCGCTGATCTGCACCACATCGGGCTCGCCCTCGCTGGCCACCACGGCGTCGAGCATGGCAATCACCTCGGCCAGCGGGCGGTGGGTGCTGCGTTCGGGCCCGCTGCCGGCATAGCAGATGGGGCAGCGCAGGTTGCAGTGTTCGTTGATCTCGACGATGGACAGGCAGCTGTGCTGCATGTGGTCGGGGCACAGGCCGCAGTCGTAGGGGCAGCCGTGGCGCATGGCGGTGCCAAAGCGCTGCGGCATCTCCGGCGGCTTGACGTAGACCTCGCGGCACAGGCGGTAGTAGTCGGCGTCGTCACTCACCAGCACGCGCGCCATGCCATGGGCCGGGCACCACTTGTCCATGTAGACGGCGCCATCCTTGACGAGGATCTTGGCCTCGATCGTGCGCAGGCAGGTGGTGCAGAGCGCGGTGGTGGTGTCGTAGAACAGCCAGGGGCGGGTCTTGCGGGTCATTCGGCTTGATCTTTCCTATCGCTGGGTTTTGAACGCACCTTGGTCCTGAGCTTGTACGCACCAAAAGCAAGGACGAGACCCATCAAGCCTGGCACCAAGAAAGCAGGCCCATAGACATTGAACCGCCCCGGGAATCGCGGAGGCCCGTTCGTTTAAGTCAGACGGTCGCGGCCTGACCAGCGCGTTGTCGATGGTAGAGGTCTTCGAACTCTGCCGGCGGCAGGT
>JBJOKP010000224.1:0-5097 GCA_046046045.1 Pseudomonadota bacterium
CATCCTGCTGGGCGCCTTCCAGAACTACGGCATCAACCCCGGGCCGCAGCTGTTCGACACCAATGGCGCGCTGGTGTGGGCGCTGATCGCCAGCCTGTACATCGGCAACATCATGCTGCTGGTGCTTAACCTGCCCATGGTGAAGATCTGGGTCAAGCTGCTGGACGTGCCCAAGCCGCAGCTCTACGCCGGCATCCTCATCTTCGCCACGGTGGGCGTCTACGGCATGCGCCAGTCGGCCTTCGACCTGGTGCTGCTCTATGCCATTGGCCTGCTGGGCCTGGTGATGCGGCGCTACGACTTCCCGACCGCGCCGGTCATCGTCGGCATGATCCTGGGCCCGCTGGCCGAGGCCCAGCTGCGCAACGCCATGTCCATCGGCGAAGGGCACTGGAGCGTCTTCGTGCAGCGGCCCATGTCCCTGGCCCTGCTGCTGGTGATCCTGGCCGTGCTGATCGCCCCGCGCCTGCTGGCCTGGCGGCGCCAGCGCCGTCTGGCCGCGGCGCTGCAGGCCGGCTGAGTTCACCCGCGAGCGCGTGTGGACCGGACTGCCTCGCCATCCGCGTGCCACCAGCGCTTGCGCGCCGCCAGCACCATGTTGGGGTAGGGCGCCTGGCCACGGCTGCCGTTGTAGCGGCCCAGGGCCAGGAAGAGGTCACCGCGCTCGCGGTCCAGGTAGTGGCGCAGGATGACGCAGCCAAAGCGCAGGTTGGTCTGCAGGTGGAAGAGCCGGCCGGCATCGCCGTCGCCGATCAGCCGGGTCCAGAAGGGCATGACCTGCATGTAGCCGCGTGCCCCCACGCTGGAGATGGCGTATTTGCGAAAGCCGCTCTCCACCTCGATCAGGCCCAGCACCAGGGCCACGTCCAGGCCGGCCCGGCGGCTCTCGTACCAGACGGCCTCGAGGAAGTCGCGCCGCACATGGAAGTCAGGCTTGCGACGCTCCAGCTTCTGGCTCATGGCGCCCAGCCAGCGCAGATAGGCCAGGCGCTGCTCGATCTGCTCGAACTCCAGCCGGGGCGGCGCCTGGTCGGCCACGGCGGCCGAAAGCGCGGTGCGCACCGCGTCGGCCAGCGGTTCCTCGATCTGGCCACCGGCCCGGGCGGGCGCCACGAACCCGGCGGGCAGCGCCAGCCCGATCAGGCTGCGGCCCAGGCAGGCGCGCCGCGTCAGGCCCGTCCGGGCGGGATCGCGGCGGTCCTCGTCGCGCGGCTGCGCAGGGGCGTTCACCACCCCGGGCCTCAGATCGCCAGCCGGCCCTTCAGGAAGGCGCCGATCTCGATGGCGGCCACCGGCGTGGCGGCGGCGTCGCGACGGCCCTGATACTCCAGCTGGCCTTCCTTGAGGCCGCGGTCGGAGATCACCACGCGGTGCGGCACGCCGATCAGCTCCCAGTCGGCAAACATGGCGCCGGGGCGTTCGCCGCGGTCGTCCAGCAGCACATCCACGCCGGCCGCCTGCAGCTCGTCATGCAGGGCCTGGGCGGCCTGCTTCACGGCCTCGGAACGGTCCATGCCGATGGGGCAGATCACCACGGTGAAGGGCGCCAGGGCGTCCGGCCAGATGATGCCGCGGCCGTCATGGTTCTGCTCGATGGCCGCGCCCAGGATGCGCGTCACGCCGATGCCGTAGCAGCCCATCTCCATGAGCTGGGGCTTGCCGGTCTCGTCCAGGTAGCTGGCGTTCATCGCCTTGCTGTATTTGGTGCCGAGGTAGAACACATGGCCCACCTCGATGCCACGCTGGATGGCCAGCACGCCCTGGCCGTCGGGCGAGGGATCACCGGCGACGACGTTGCGGATGTCGGCCACCAGGTCGGGTTCGGGCAGGTCGCGGCCCCAGTTGACGCCGGTGTAGTGGTGGTCGGGCACGTTGGCGCCGCAGACCCAGTCGCTCATCTGCGCCACGGTGCGGTCGGCCACGACCTTCACGGGCTTCTTCAGGCCGATGGGGCCCAGGTAGCCCGGCTTGCTGCCGAAGTGGTCCTCGATCTCGCTCACGGTGGCGAAGCGGAAACCGCCCTTCAGGCCCTCGACCTTGCCGACCTTGACCTCGTTCATGTCGTGATCGCCGCGCACCAGCAGCAGCCAGACGGTGGACTTGACGATGTCACCCGTCTCGTTCAGCTCGTCGGTGGCCAGCACCAGGGACTTGACGGTCTGCGCCAGCGGCAGGCTCAGCAGCTGAGCCACATCGGCGCAGGTGCTCTTGCCCGGCGTGGGCGTGTTGACGAGCGGCTGGGTGGGCGCACCGCGCTGGGCCAGCAGGGCCACGGCCTCGGCCAGCTCGATGTTGGCGGCGTAGTCGCTGGTGGGGCAGTAGACGATGGCGTCTTCGCCGGTCTCGGCGATGACCTGGAACTCGTGGCTGAGGTCGCCGCCGATGGCACCGGTGTCGGCCGCCACGGCGCGGTACTGCAGGCCGAAGCGGTCGAAGATGCGCTTGTAGGCCGCGAACATGGCCTCGTAGCTCTTGGCCGCACCCGCCGCGTCACGGTCGAAGGAATAGGCGTCCTTCATCGTGAACTCGCGACCGCGCATGATGCCGAAGCGCGGCCGGCGCTCGTCGCGGAACTTGGTCTGGATGTGATAGAAATTCTTGGGCAGCTGCTTGTAGCTGCGCAGCTCCTGGCGGGCGATGTCGGTGACGACCTCCTCGCTGGTGGGCTGGATGATGAAGTCGCGCTCGTGGCGATCCTTCACCCGCAGCAGCTCGGGGCCCATCTTGTCGAAGCGGCCGGTCTCCTGCCACAGCTCGGCGGGCTGCACCACGGGCATCAGCAGCTCGACGGCGCCAGCCCGGTTCATCTCCTCGCGGATGATGACCTCGACCTTGCGGATCACCCGCAGGCCCATGGGCATGTAGTTGTAGATCCCGGCACCGAGCCGCTTGATCATGCCCGCCCGCATCATGAGCTTGTGGCTCATCACTTCCGCGTCGGCGGGGGCTTCCTTGAGCGTGGAGACGAAGAACTGGCTGGCTTTCATGGGCGCTGCGTTGGGTGGGCTGGCGCACCGGACGGGCCGCCGCCTGTCGTCCGCCCCTGTCCCCAGGGGTGATCCGGACGGCCTCCCGAGCCGGCCCCCGAAAGCGTCAAACCTTCGGGACTTACGCGGGGTTGCGCCGCTTGAGGCCGGTGCAATAATGGTTTTAACTGGAGTATTGGGGTTAATTATGCTCGACCGTGACGGCTTTAGGCCCAACGTCGGCATCATCCTGCTCAACCAGCGGAACCAGGTGTTCTGGGGCAAGCGCATACGCACCCATTCCTGGCAGTTTCCGCAAGGCGGCATCAAGTACGGTGAGTCGCCCGAGCAGGCCATGTTGCGTGAGTTGCATGAGGAAGTCGGCCTCATGCCTGAGCACGTGCGCATCATTGCGCGCACGCGGGACTGGCTGCGCTACGAGGTGCCCGAACACTTCATCCGCAAGGACGCCCGCGGCCACTACCGCGGCCAGAAGCAGATATGGTTCCTGCTGCAGCTCACCGGCCGCGACAGCGACATGAACCTGCGCGCCACCGACCATCCCGAGTTCGACGCCTGGCGCTGGAACGAATACTGGGTGCCGCTGGACGTGGTGATCGAGTTCAAGCGCGATGTCTACCAGCTCGCCCTCAGCGAGCTGGCGCGCTACCTGCCCAAGGCCAACCACCACAACCGCTACCTGCGCAGCGGCATGCGCCCCATGGCGCGTGACGGCCGCGAGCGGCGTGGCGAGGGTGAGCTGGGCGTGCCCACCCAGCCCGGCGCGCTGCACATCGACGGCGCCCAGCAGAGCTCGGCCAACCAGAGCGACTTCGTGCCGCTGCAGGAGCAGGCGGCCGAGTTCGAGGCACAGCTCCAGCATCGCCTGGCCGACGAACTGGGCGAATCCATCCAGCTCGACCTGCGCCTGGATCTGGACCCGGCCGACCCCTCACGCGGCCGTCATTGAGACTGCGCCGGAAACAGCGCCGGATGGATCAACGCCGGTTCATCAGCACCAGCCCGATCACCACGCCCAGCAGGGCCAGCAGCAGGCGCGGCCCCAGCGGCTCGCCCAGCAGCAGGCCAGCCGAGGCCGTGCCGAAGATGGGAGTGAGGAAGACGAAGGCCTGCACCTTGGTGGCCGGGTAGGTGGTGAGCAGCCAGAACCACACCAAGTAGCTGGCGAAGGTGACGATCACCCCCTGGTAGAAGACCGAGCCCAGCGCCAAGAGGCTCCACTCCGCCGGCAGGCCCTGACCAGCCCAGACTGCCGCCAGCGGGGACAGCAGGGCAGCCACCACCAGCTGGTAGGCCAGGGTCTTTTCCGACGGCGCGCTGCGCAGGGCCGAGGTGCGTATCACCACCGTCGTCAGCCCCCAAAGCAGGGCGGCCAGCAGCAGCAGGGCATCACCGAACAGCTGGTCGCTCTCGGCCAGCGTGGTGGCGCGGTGGGTGAAGCCCTCGCCAAAAGCCTGGGCGATGGCGACAAAGGCCAGCAGCAGGCCGGCGATCTGGCGCCAGTTCAGCCGGTCGGCCGGCGACAGCCAGGCCAGCAGCACCGCCACCACGAAAGGCGAGGTGTTGATGAAGACCACCGAACGCGCCGCCGTCGTGTACTTCAGGCCGATGAAGATGCAGCCGAACTCGACCGCGAAGATCAGCCCGGCCAGCAGGCCCGGGCCCAGCGTGCCATCGCGCAGAGAGAAAGAGACCCCGCGCCAGCGCATCCAGCCCAGCACCAGCAGGGCGGCGATGCCGCTGCGCAGGCTGAGCTGCACCAGGGCCGGCACCTCGGGCAGCACCGCCTTGATGGCCACCTGGTTCAGACCCCACAACAGGCAGCAGGCCAGCAGCGAGACGATGGCCACGCCGTCCAGATGATCCTGGTGCCGGGGTTGTTGCGGCGAGGGCGGCGTCGCTGACACGGCGGGAGCGGGCGCCATCAGCGGCAGGGCGTCGGCCGGTGCGGCGACAGGAGCGGGATAGTTGCGGGACATGAACGGCACATGCTACGCGAGCCCTGTGCCGCAGCCGGTCACCTCGGCGTCGGCTGGACGACCTGGGATCCGGCGCGGAACCCTGGCCCTGGGCCAGGCCGTTCCACCGAAAGTGTGAAGCAGGCCGATAA
>JBJOKP010000225.1:0-5095 GCA_046046045.1 Pseudomonadota bacterium
TGATGGCATCGGGCCGGCGGGTCAGCAGGGCCATGATGTCGTCATCCCCCGCCGCGGCCGAAGCCGGCGCGGCGGTGGTGCTGCCGGCTTCGCCAGGCAGGCCGCCACTGCCCAGGGCTGGGGCGGCCGAGGCGGGCGGGTTGATGCTGGTGGCTGATGCAGGCGAGGCAGAGGGCGCCGGAGCCGCAGCAGCAGGGCCATCCCCCGACGCCAGGGCGACCGCGGTGCTGGCCGGTCGGACCGGGTAGAGATCGAAGACCAGGCGGTGGCGGTAGGGCGCGATGGGCGCGAGGGCGAAGACCTGGGGCCGGGTGGCCTGCTTGAGGTCGAAGACGATGCGCACCTTGCCGGGCTGGTTCTGGCCCACCCGCACGCGGGCGATGTAGGGGTCGTCCGCGCTGACCTTGCCGACCAGGTCGCGCAGGGTGTTGGTGAGCTCCAGCCCGTCCACGTCGATGACCAGCCGGGCCGGTTCGCCGGTGAGGAAGTGCTGACCCACCAGGTTGGTGTCCGATTCCAGCGTCACCCGGGTGTATTCGGCCGCCGGCCAGACCCGCACGGCCACGATGCTGGCGCCGCGGGCCAGGTCGCTGGCCCCCAGGCTGAGCACCAGGGTGGCGGCACCCAGCAGATCGCGCCGGCTCAGGCCAGGGCCGGCCGGGCTGGCGGCGAGGGCGGGCAGGGGCGCCAGGGTAAGAGGGCTTGCGGAGGAGGAGACTGGATCGTGGAACTGCATCGAGCGGGGCGGGCAGGGGCGGGTCGGTAGCGGATCGGGGTGTGTGGCAGGCCGACTGCCAGGCCGGAAGTTTGACCTCAGCGCAGCAGGTCGAGCAGGCCGCGGCCGGCGGCGCTGTGGGCCTGCCAGGTGGCGGCACGGCTCTGGCCGTCGGGCAGGATGCGCAGGTGCAGGTCCAGGTCGGGCTGGGGCAGCAGGCCCGCGGCCTTTTCCGGCCATTCGACCAGCTTGAGTCCGGGGGCGGCAAACAGTTCTCGGAAGCCGGCGTCCTCCCATTCGCGGGGGTCGGCGAAGCGGTAGAAGTCGAAATGCCAGGCCTGGGCGGCGGCGTGAGGCGGCTGGGCCGGCAACTCGTGGGGCTCGACGATGGCGTAGCTGGGGCTCTTGATGCGTCCCGTCACCCCCAGGGCGCGCAGCAGGTGGCGCACGAAGCTGGTCTTGCCCGCGCCCAGCTGGCCGTGCAGGGCGATGTGGACCTGTCGGAGTTCCGCCGCCCCGGCCAGGCGTTCGGCCGCGGCCTGGGTGTCGGCCTCCTCGGGCCACCAGAGGTCCAGGCGGCCGGCCGCATCACCCAGGTCCTCGGGCTGGGCCGGCAGGCTGGGGGATGCGAGGGACTCGGGGCCGGTGGGGCGCATGCTTATGGTGTCGGGTGGAGGGAAGTGCCGCGCGGGCTGCCGGCCCGGGCTCTGACGGGCAATATCGGGCCGCTTCCTAGAATCTGGCCATGACATCGGAACCATCCCTGCCTGGAGTTCGCGGCCAGGGTGAGTCGGGCGACGACCCGGCGCCCGGTGCCGAAACGGCTCCCGCAGGATCCGGGCCGGATGGGCCAGCCCTGCTGGACAAGCTCAGGCTCTGGGCCAGCGCCCTGGGATTTTCCCAGATCGGTGTGGGCGGCGTGGATCTGGCCAGCGCCGAGCCCGGCCTGCTGGCCTGGCTGGACGCCGGTTTTCATGGCGCCATGGACTACATGGCCCGGCATGGCCTGAAACGCGCCCGACCGGCCGAACTGCAGCCGGGCACGGTGAGCGTGGTCTCGCTGCGCATGGACTATCTGCCGCCCTCCACGCCTTTGGCAGGCGCACAGGCGGAAGGGAACGACTGGCGCGCCCTCGAATGGGCCAGGCTGGAGGCGCCCGGCGCCGCCCAGCTCTCCATCTATGCCCGCGGCCGGGACTATCACAAGGTGCTGCGCCAGCGCCTGCAGGCCCTGGTCGACCGGCTGATGGCTGAAGTGGGGCCGCTGGGCCACCGGGTGTTCTGCGACTCCGCCCCGGTGCTGGAGGTGGAACTGGCCGCCCGCGCCGGCCTGGGCTGGCGCGGCAAACACACCCTGCTGCTGTCGCGCGAGGGCGGCTCCATGAGTTTCCTGGGCGAGATCTTCCTGGACCTGGCCCTGCCCGCCACCCCGGCGGTGAGTGCCCACTGCGGCAGCTGCAGCGCCTGTCTGGACGCCTGCCCGACCCAGGCCATCGTGGCGCCCTACCGGCTGGATGCGCGGCGCTGCATCAGTTATCTGACCATCGAGTCGGACGAGCCCATCCCGGCGGAACTGCGTCCGGCCCTGGGGTCGCGCATCTACGGCTGCGACGACTGCCAGCTGGTCTGCCCCTGGAACCGTTATGCGCAGCGCAGCAGCCTGCCGGACTTCGAGGTGCGCGAGCCCTGGCAGGCGCCCACCCTGCTGGCGCTCTGGGCCTGGGGCGAGGCGGAATTCCTGCGCCGCACCGAGGGCAGCGCCATCCGCCGCATCGGCTACCGGCGCTGGCGCCGCAACCTGGCCGTGGCCCTGGGCAATGCCTGGCGGCGCGAGGGCGAATCAGCTTATGCCGCCGCCCTGGAGCAGGGGCTGACCGGGCCGGATGGCGCCGACCCGCTACTGGCCGAGCACCTGCACTGGGCGCTGGCCCAGCGGGCTGAGGCGCGGACGGCTGGGTGACCGCCTGAAGCGCCGGGGGCTGAACGACGGCTCAGGCTGCGCTCAGCGCAACCACTGGAAGCCGGCCAGGGCCAGCGGCAGGCTGATCATGGCCAGCAGGGTGGAGGCGGTGACCAGACCGGCCACGTAGGGACCGTCCCCACCCATGCGCGCCGCCAGCACATAACAGCTGGAGGCGGTAGGCATGGCGGCAAAGATCAGCAGCACCAGGGCCTGGGCCGGCGGCAAGGCCAGGGCCAGGCCCAGGGCAAGGCCCAGCAGGGGCAGCAGCAGGTGGCGGATGCCCAGCAGGGCGCCGGCCAGGCGCGGCGCTGCGGCCAGGCTGCCCAGTTGCAGGCCGGCGCCCACGGCCATCAGGCCCAGGGGCAGGGCGGCGGAGCCGACGCGGTGCAGGGTCAGGTCCAGCGGACCGGGCAGGCGCAGGCCGGCCAGGTTGGCGATCAGCCCGCCCAGGGTGGCCAGCAGCAGGGGATTGCGGCGCAGCTCGGCCCAGGTGTCCTGCCCGCCGTGGCGGGCCAGCGACCACACGGCGCCAGCATTGCAGACCGGCACGCAGAAGGCCACCAGCAGGGCGACCAGGGCCAGGGCGTTGCTGCCGCCCAGGCGCTCGGCCAGGGCCAGGGCAACGTAGGAATTGAAGCGGAAGGCCACCTGGGCGCCACTGGCCTGGCGCTTCAGGTCGATGCCGGGCAGCCAGCGCAGGGTGGTGGCGAGCAGGATGCCGGCCACGCAGATGGCCACGCCGCTGACGGCGAAGCGGATGTCGGCGCGAGGATCGATGGGGCTCTTGATGATCGCGCCAAAGAGCAGGGCCGGGAACAGCAGCCAGTAGACCAGGCGCTCGATGGCCTGCCAGACCACGCGGTCCAGCGCAGTGTGATGGCAGACGAACCATCCCAGCAGGATGAGCAGGAAATCAGGCAGCAAGGCCAGGGCGTGGTCGAACATCTGCCGAGCCTACCCCAGGCGCCTGTGGGCTGGCTGTGCCGGTTGGAAGCATCACCGCGCTGTGGCTGACTAACTGTCAGGCGCGGCCAGGGACTTGCTGCTGACCTGTATCTCGGGCAAAGCCCGAAGCGAGACGCGAGGTCCTGAGGGTTAGCATGGCGCGATGCCCGAGGCTGCCCATTTGTGGTGGCCATTCCCGGATGTAGTGGAACGACCGATGGAGCGATTGATGCAGCGACGCAATCTGATGACGCACCTGGCGCTAGGCCTGATCACGATGGGGGCCAGCCTGGGGGCGGTGCCGGCCTGGGCCCAGACCTACCCGTCTAAGCCAGTGAAGCTGGTCGTGCCCTTTGCGCCAGGCGGCACGACCGATATCGTGGCCCGTGTGGTCGCCGAGAAGATCACCGCCGCCCTGGGTCAGCCCATGGTGGTGGAGAACAAGGCAGGCGGGGGCGGCATCGTCGGCGCCAACGAAACGGCCAAGGCCACGCCGGATGGTTATGCCCTCGGGATGGCCACTGTCTCGACCACGGCAGCCAATCCTGCGATCAATGCAAAGACACCGTACAACCCGCTGACCGACTTCACGCCCATCATCAACATCGCGGCCACGCCCAATGTGATCGCCGTGCATCCAAGCTTTCCTGCCAAGGACTACAAGGCCTTTGTCGAGGTGATCAAGAAGAGCCCGGGACGCTACAGCTTCGCCAGTTCAGGCACGGGCGGTATCGGCCACCTGCAGATGGAGCTCTACAAGAGTCTGGCGGGCGTGTTTGTCACCCACATCCCCTACCGCGGCGCCGGCCCGGCGCTGAACGACACGGTGGCCGGCCAGGTGCCCATGATCTTCGACAACCTGCCCTCGGCTCTGCCTTTCATCAAGGATGGACGGCTCATCCCGATCGTGGTGGCCGCACCCCAGCGCCTGGCCGTGCTGCCCAATGTGCCGACCTTCAAGGAGGTGGGGCTGGAGCCGGTGAACCGCATGGCCTACTACGGCATCTACGGCCCCAAGGGCCTGCCCAAGGAGGTGGTGGACAAGGTGCACGAATCCGTGCGCAAGACGCTGGAGGTGCCCGAGGTGAAGAAGCGCATCGAGGACACCGGCTCGGTCATCGTGGCCAACACGCCCGAGCAGTTCAGCGCCCAGATCAAGGCCGAGTTCGAGGTCTACAAGAAGGTGGTCGAGAAGCAGGGCCTCAAGCTCGATTGAGCGTGCTGGCCGGCCCATGAGTGACCCGGAGAGTGAACCGGAAAGGGGCCAGGACGCCGCGGCGACCTGGGCCCTGCGGCAGAGCCAGGAGGGCATCGACCGCTTCATCGACGCCTTGTGGCTGGAGGATGGCCTGGGCCGGCTGACGCTGGAAGCCTACCGCCGCGACCTGCTGGGCCTGGCCACCTGGCTGGCCGCCGAGACGCGGCGGCGCCTGGACGAGGCGGTGGAAACCGACCTCATGGCCTACGCGGCG
>JBJOKP010000226.1:0-5079 GCA_046046045.1 Pseudomonadota bacterium
CGGCCGAGCCGAGGTCCTGAACGATCTCGGCGTGCTCCAGGCTCGCGCTGGGCGGCTGAGCGAGGCGCGCCAGAGCTTCGAGCAAGCCCTGCGCACCCATCCGGTCATCGCCACGGCCTACGACAATTTGCGCGAGGTCTACGGCCAGCAGGCCGCCAAGGCCTATGCCCAAGCCCTGCAGCAACCCTGGATGGTGCCCACCGCTTCGCAGACCTGGCGTCTGGCGCCCAGCGCCGCCCAACCCTCCGCCGATTCCACGGCGGCCGGGGCAGACCTGCCACGTCCGGCCGCGTTGGCGCCTCTGGGTGAGCAGGCAGGCACCCAAGGTCTGGCAGCGGCTGACTCCCCTGCCGGCCCAACGATGGAAGCGCCTGCCCCTGCCCTGGCCAGCCTGGAACCCCTCTGGGCGGCCGACTGGCGGGAACGCTGGCCCTCGGTCGAACGCTGGATCAGCCAGTTGCCGAGCCACCCCGGCTCATCGGGCACTGGCCGCACCGGAGCGCCCCACATACCTGCCGTCGGCATGGCGCTGGCAGGCAGTGCCCAAGGCAGCGGTGCGCCGGCCAGCCAGGCAGGCGGCACGGGCTGGAACCTCACCCTGGGCCGGCTGGCCAGCGCCAGCCTCATCATCGCCATGTTCGTGGTACTGGCCCTGGCCTCGTTGCAGACCCAGGCGGCCCGCAGCCGTGGCGGCGATGCCGGCGAGCCGCGTCGTGAGGGCAGCACTGTCAATCCGCTGCAGCAGTCCTCGGAAGCCCGGCTCATCGAGATCTACCGTCGCATCGGCGCGGCGGACTTGGGCGGCGCCCTGGCCCATGCCGAGGCGCTGGTGAACGACAACCCCAGCTTCCAGCTCGCCCAGTTGGTCTATGGCGACCTGCTCATGGCCCAGGCCAGCGGGCTGGACGGCTTCGGCGCCGGTGCGACGCGCAAGGGCGGCGGCGCGGCCACCCAGGTCTCGCAGCTGCAGCAGGAGGCCGTGAAGCGCCTCAACGCCCTGCGCACCCCGCCGCCGCAGGGCAGCATCCCGAGTGCCTTCGTGCAGCTGGCGCCGGGCACCCGCCATGCGGTGGCGGTGGATGCCACGCAGTCGCGCCTCTACGTCTTCGAGAATCGCGCCAGCGGCCTGGTTCTGGCCAGCCACCACTACATCGCCACCGGCCGCCAGGGCCTGGGCAAGCGTCGCGAGGGCGACCTGCGCACACCGCTGGGCGTGTACTTCATCACCGGCCGGCTGGATGCCCGCGACCTCGACGACTTCTACGGCGTCGGCGCCCTGCCGCTCAACTATCCCAACGAGCACGACCGCCAGCGTGGCCGCACCGGCAACGACATCTGGCTGCACGGCACGCCAGCCAGCCAGTACGCGCCCCTGCCCGATTCGTCCAATGGCTGCATCGTGCTGGGCAACAACGACCTGCGCCAGCTCTGGCGCGAGCTGGCGCCCATGCACACCCCGGTGGTGGTGGCCCGCCATCTCGACTGGGTCGCCCCGGCCAGCCTGGTGACGCAGCGGCGCGAGCTGCTGGCCGTGCTGGACAGCTGGCGCCTAGCCCGCAGCGCGGCCGACCTGCCGCGCAGCCTGGCCTTCCTGGCCAAGGACTACCGTCTGGGCGATGCCAGCCCGGCCGACTCGCGCCGCGCCCTGGAGCGCGAGCTCGGTCATGGCAAGAAGGAGCGTGAGCTGCGCGATGTCACCGTGCTGTCCTGGCAGGACGAAGGGGATCGCGCCGTCATCACCTTCACCGAAGTCGTGCGTGGTTCGCGCAAGCAGGCGGTGCACCGCCAGTACTGGAACCACGAACAGGGACACTGGAAGCTTTATTCCGAAGGAGTGATCGAATGACATGGATGCGTGCCACCGCCCTGGTGGTCCTGACCCTGGCCGCCCACGGCGCCGTGCTGGCCCAGCAGAAGGTCAAGCTCGCCACCTCGATGGGCGACATCGTGGTGGAAGTCGACGCCGCCAAGGCGCCCAAGACCGTGGCCAACTTCCTGCAGTACGTGAAGGAGGGCCATTACGACGGCACCATCTTCCACCGCGTGATCCCCAACTTCATGATCCAGGGCGGCGGCTTCAGCGACGCCCTGCACGAGAAGAAGACCCGCGCGCCCATCCCGCTGGAAAGCGGCAACGGCCTGCACAACGTGCGCGGCACCATCGCCATGGCCCGCACCATGGTGCCCAACTCGGCCACCGCGCAGTTCTTCATCAACGTGCGCGACAACGCCTTCCTGGACAAGGAAAACTCGCAGGATGGCAATGGCTACGCCGTCTTCGGCAAGGTCATCTCCGGCATGGAGGTGGTCGACAAGATCAAGGCCGTGCCTACCGCCAACAAGGGCCCGTACGCCAACGTGCCGGTCGACCCCGTCCTCATCAAGAAAGCCACCCTGGAGAACTGAACACCATGGCCAATCCGCAAGTCGATCTCGTCACCACCGCCGGCACCATCCGCATCGAACTCGATGCCGCCAAGGCCCCCGCCTCGGCCGCCAACTTCCTCGCCTACGTGCAGGCCGGCCATTACGACGGCACCATCTTCCACCGTGTCATCAAGGGCTTCATGGTCCAGGGCGGTGGCTTCGACACCAACATGAAGCAGAAGCCCACGCTGGCGCCCATCAAGAACGAGGCCGACAACGGCCTGAAGAACGACAAGTACACCCTGGCCATGGCGCGCACCAACGTGCCCGACTCGGCCACGGCCCAGTTCTTCATCAACGCCACCAACAATGACTTCCTGAACTTCCGCAGCCCCACGCCCCAGGGCTGGGGTTATGCGGTGTTCGGAAAGGTCATCGCCGGCACCGAGGTGGTGGACCAGATCGAGCGCGTGCGCACCGCCTCGCGCGGCATGCATGACGACGTGCCGGTCGAGAGCGTGGTCATCCAAAGCGCCCGCCTTGTCGCTGAGTGATGACGGCCGCGGGGCGCCGCCGGGGGATCCGGCCGGCGCCCTGCTCACCGCCGCGCCCCACGTCGGCCGGCTGCAGGCCCCGGCGACCTGGCGCCAGGTCGACCTGATCTCCGACCTGCACCTGGGCCCCGAGCTGCCCCGCACCGCCCAGGCCCTGCTCGACCACCTGCGCCACACGCCGGCCGACGCCGTGCTGCTGCTGGGCGACATCTTCGAGGTCTGGGTGGGAGACGACCTGGTGCTGCCCATGGCCGGTCCGGTCCGCCCCGAGGCGGTCTTCGAACACGGGCTGAGCCTCGCCCTGGCCGAGATCGCGGCCAGCTATGCGCGCAGCGGCCGCCTGCTCGGCTTCATGGCCGGCAACCGCGATTTTCTCGTCGGCCCAGCCTGGCTGGCGGCCACCGGCATCACTGCCCTGGCCGACCCGACCCGGCTGGACCTCCAGGGCCGGCGCTGGCTGCTCAGCCATGGTGATGCCCTGTGCCTGGACGACGAGCCCTACCAGCGCTTCCGCGCCGAGGTGCGCAGCCCTGCCTGGCAGCAGACCTTCCTGGCCCGCCCCCTGGACGAGCGCCTGGCCATGGCGCGCCAGATGCGCCAGGCCAGCCAGGCCCGCCATGCCGAGCTGAAGGCCGCCAGCCCCGGCGCGGCGCTCGACGAGCTCTACGCCGACGTCGACCACCCGACCGCCCGCGCCTGGCTGAGCGCCGCCGGCGCCTCCACCATCATCCACGGCCATACCCACCGACCGGCTGCCCATGCCCTGGGTGAAGTCCGGTTCGATGCGGGATCGTGCAGCGACGGCCCGCTTGCCGCGGAACGCCTGGTGCTGAGCGACTGGGACCTGGACCACGGCCAGCGCGCCGAGGTGCTGCGTCTGGACGCCCTTGGCGCCCATCGCCTGCCACCCAGCAGCGCCTGAACCAGGCGGGACCAGCCATGTTCGACTGGTGGCGCCGCCGGCGCGAGGCGCAGCTGCTGAGCCAGCGGGCCATCCCGGACGAGCTCTGGCTCGCCACCCTGGCCGACTACCCCTTTCTGCAGCACCGCTCGCTGGCCCATCTGGCCCACCTGCGCGAGCTCGCCACCCTCTTCCTCGCCCGCAAGGAATTCCATGCCACCGGCGGCCTGGTGCTGACGGATGCCATGGCCCTGGCCGTGGCCGCCCAGGCCTGCCTGCCCATCCTCGAGCTGGGCCTGGATGCCTATGACGATTTCGTCGGCATCGTGCTGCAGCCCGACCAGGTGGTGGCCCGGCGTCAGTGGACCGACGAGGACGGCATCCACCACGAGGGCGACGAGGTGCTCGCCGGCGAGGTCATGCCCGGCGGCCCGGTCATGCTCTCCTGGGCCGATGTGGATGCCGCGGGTCTGGCCGCGCAGGACGGCTACAACGTCGTCATCCACGAGTTTGTCCATGTGCTGGACATGCAGGCCGGCGGGCTGGCCGATGGCGTGCCCCCTTTGCCCGACCGCGCCGCGCGGGCGCACTGGCTGGCCGTGATGGGCGCCGAGCTGGAGCGTTTCGTCGCCCAGGTCGAGGCCGGCACCCCCACCTGGCTGGACCCCTATGCGGTGCACGGCCTGGAGGAATTTTTTCCGGTCGCGGCCGAGGCCTTCTTCGTCGCCCCGCTGGGCCTGCGGCAGGAACACCCGGCCGTCTACGCCCTGCTGAGCGACTACTTCCGCCAGGATCCCGCCCGCCATGCCCGGCCCGAACGCGCCAGCCGGCGCCGGCCGGGTCGCAGTCCGCCAGGCACGGGCTGACGCGACCGGGCCAGGCCGCCCAGCCGCCCAACCTTCCAGCCGTTCAGGCCTGCAGCTTGAAGGCCGAGACCGCCTGGGACAACACGCCGGCCTGCTGCGAGAGGCTGTCGGCCGCGGCCGCGCTTTCCTCCACCAGGGCGGCGTTCTGCTGGGTCATGCGGTCCAGGTCGCTCACGGCCGAGTTCACCTGGCCGATGCCCTGGCTCTGCTCATGCGCCGCCGCGCTGATCTCGCCCACGATGTCGCTGACCCGCCGCACCGAGGCCACGATCTCGTCCATGGTCGTGCCGGCCTCCTGTACCTGACGGGCACCGGCCTCGACCCGGTCCACGCTGCTGCCGATCAGGCGCTTGATCTCGCGCGCCGCCTCGGCCGAGCGATGGGCCAGCGA
>JBJOKP010000227.1:0-5077 GCA_046046045.1 Pseudomonadota bacterium
CACGAAGGCCGCCACGCCGGCCAGCCCGAGCGCGGCGACGACCCAGCGCTTCCAGCGCCGCCGCCGGCCTGCGCCGGCAGCCTGGCCTGCGCCGCGGCGCAGGCGCAGGGAGGTCAACAGACTGGGGGCAGGCGCGTCTTTGCTCATCGTGATCAGGGGCTCGCTGGAGGGCGGGCCATTGTGTCCGAATGTCACCGGCCCGGCGGGGGGGTGTCGTCGCCGCTGTCGGTGTAGCGGCGCCAGCGCCCCATGGCGCGGTTCATCAGGTCCAGCTGCTGGTTGAAACGGCTGCAGGCCCCGCAGGCCAGCAGGTGCAGACGCACGCGCACCCGCTCGCCCACGGTGGCGGGGCGGTCCTGCGCGGCCAGGATGAGGCCGGTCGCCTCGCGGCAGCGCAGGCGAAACGGCGGCCACAGCGGCGGCAGCGGCGGCAGCGGCGGTTCGGGGTGGACGTCTGGCGGGGGGGCGGTCGGGCGCTGTGCCATGGCGGGTGAGGGTCGATCCGGGTGGCCGATCGGGGTGGACGTGTCGGTCGGCACTCAGGTGCGCGCGAACCAGTTCAGCTGCAGGCAGTCGCGCAGGCGCAGCCGGGCGCGGTGCAGCAGCACGAACAGGTTGGTCGAGCTGATGGCCAGTTGCTTACAGATCTCGTCGGTCTCCAGCTCCAGCCACTCGCGCATCATGAAGACCTGGCCCTGCAGCCCCGGCAGGCGCTCCACACAGGCGTCGAGCACCGTCATCAACTGGCGCTGCCCCAGGCTGGCCTGCGGGTCGCCCCAGGCCTGCGGTGCTTCGCGCCAGTGGCCGTCGGCGGCGAAAAGCAGCGCGTCGATGTCCTGCTCGTCGTCCTCGGAGGTGAGCGACATCTCGCGGCCATGCTTGCGGATCTGGTCGATCACCTTGTGCTTGAGGATGCCGGTGAGCCAGGTGCGCAGCTGCGCAGCGCCGGCAAAGCTCTGCGGCTTCTCGATCGCCACCAGCAGCGTCTCGGACACGGCGTCCTCGGCCCAGGCCTCGTTGCGCAGCTGTTTCTGGGCATATCGCAGCAGGGCGTCGCGGTGCTGGGCCAGCTGGGCGGCGAGGTCGCGGTCGGATGTCATCCGGCCAGTATCCGCCAGGCATTTTGTAAAGAAGTTCGGGCGCGCTGTAAGAAGCTGGCGGGTGGTCCGACCAACCAGCGTCGACGGGAAACACCGCCCTGTCACCCTGGCAGCCGAACGGCGCCACACGCCACCGCCTCACAGACTGACCGACCGACCGCCCCCCAAGACTGCCTGTCGCAGAAAAAGCCATGCCCACCACCACGCTGCTCCACGCCCCCCGCCCTGCCGGCCTTGCCGCCCTGGCCGCTGCCATCACGGCCGCATGGGTCGCCACCTTCAGCCCGCCGACCCTGGCCGCAGCGCCTGCCGGCTGCAGCGCCAGCAGCGGGCCCGACAAGGCCGCGCTGGTGGAGCTGTACACCTCGGAAGGCTGCTCCAGCTGCCCCGGCGCCGACAAGCAGCTCAGCCAGCTGCGCGGCGCGGTGGACGCCGATGCCCGCATCGTGCCCATCGCCCTGCACGTGCCCTACTGGGACGACATCGGCTGGAAGGACCCCTATGCCCAGCCCGGCTTCGCCGTGCGCCAGCGCGCCCTGGTGGCGGCCAATGCGCGGCGCAGCGTCTACACGCCGCAGTTCTTCGTGAGCGGCAGCGAGGCGCGCGACTGGCCCGGCAACATCCGCGAGCAGGTGCGCCGCGTCAACATGCAGAAGGCGGCGCTCACGCTTGATGTGTCGGTGAGCCCGGCTGCCGGCGCGGCCGCGGGCGTGCCGGCCGGCCCGGGCGGCCCGCGCCTGCTCACCCTGCGCACCACCGTGCAGGCCCGCCAGGCCCAGATGGCCGGCAGCGAGCTCACCCTGGCGCTGACCGAGAACAGCCTGGTGTCACAGGTGCTGCGCGGCGAGAACTCCGGCGTCACCCTGCACCACGACCACGTGGTGCGCGCCTGGATCGGCCCCATCACCCTGCCCGCCCTGGCGGCCGGCGAAAGTGTCGATGTCAGCAAGACGGTGGCCCTGCTGCCCGGCTGGCAGCGCGACCAGCTGGCCGTCGTCGCCTTCGCCCAATTGCCCCAGCAGGGCATGGTGCTGCAGGCCCTGCATGCGCCACTGAACGGCGCCTGCCTGGCGGCGGCGTCATGAGCCAAGTGACTGAAACCACCCCGCCGCGCGCGCACCCCGCCCCCCTGAATCACCCACGCCGCAGAGTCGGCCGGAGTTCACCCCATGTCCACCACCATCCTGCCGCTCGGCGGCCAGGCGGGCGCCAGCCTGCCCGCATCCAGCACCGTGCACCCGCTCTGGCTGCGCATGGCGCACTGGCTCAATGCCGTGGCCGTCGTGCTGCTGGTGCTGAGCGGCTGGCGCATCTACAACGCCACCGCCTTCCTGGGCTTCGCCATCCCCAAGGGCCTGACGCTGGGCGGCTGGCTGGGTGGCGCCATCCAGTGGCACTTTGCCGCCATGTGGCTGCTGGGCGCCAACGGCCTGATCTATCTGGCGCTCAACCTGGCCACCGGCCGTGCCCTGGCGCGCTTCTGGCCGCTGCGCCCCGCCGAGCTGCTGCACGACCTGCTCGCCGCCCTGCGCGGCCGCCTGGCCCACGCCGACCTGACGCACTACAACGCGGTGCAAAAGCTCGCCTACCTCACGGCGGTGGTCGACCTGGTGCTGCTGGTGCTCAGCGGCCTGGTGCTGTGGAAGTCGGTGCAGTTCCCGCTGCTGCGCGAGCTGCTGGGCGGCTACGAAGGTGCACGGCTCGTGCACTTCATCGCCATGGCCGTGTTGTGCGCCTTCATCGCCGTGCATGTGCTGATGGTGGCCCTGGTGCCGCGCACCTTGCGCCTCATGGTGCTGGGGCGCTGAGCCGCACCGCACCGCACCGCGCCGCACGACCCCTCCTCCTCAAGGACCCGAGATGTTCAAGCTCTTCAAGCCCAGCCGCCGCATCGGCACGTTCGACGCCCAGTCCGCCATCACCACCGCCTTGCGCGAACTGCCGCAGGACCACATCGCCCCGGCACGCCGGGCCTTTCTGCGCGGCGGCCTGAGCGCCGGCGGCCTGGCGCTGCTGAGCGGCTGTGCACTCACCGACGAAAGTGCGGTCGAGACCGCGCTGCTCTCGGTCTCGCGCATGAATGACCGCGTGCAGGGCTGGCTGTTCGACCCGCAGCGCCTGGCGCCCACCTATGACCGCAGCCTGGCGCTCGACCCCTTCCCCTTCAACGCCTACTACGGCGAGAACGAGGTGCGCGAGGTCGATGGCGACAGCTTCCGCCTGGAGGTGACCGGCCAGGTGGCCGACCGGCACGCCTGGTCGCTGGAAGAACTGCACACCTTGCCCACCGCCGAACAGGTGACCCGCCACATCTGCGTGGAAGGCTGGAGCGCCATCGGCCACTGGTCGGGCATCCCCTTCGCGCTGTTCCTGAAGCGCGTGGGCGCCGACCTGAGCGCGAAGTACATCGGCTTCACCTGCGACGACGACTACCACACCAGCATCGACATGGCCACGGCCCTGCACCCGCAGACCCTGCTGGTGACCGGCCAGAACGGCCGCACCCTGGAGCCCCGCCACGGCTACCCGCTCAAGCTGCGCATGCCCACCAAGCTTGGGTACAAGAACCCCAAGCACATCCGCGCCATCACCGTCACCAACGCCTACCCCGGCGGCTACTGGGAAGACCAGGGCTACAACTGGTTCGGCGGCTCCTGAGTTCCTCGGCAACGACGCAAGCCGCGTCGCCTCTCTCCACCTGTTTCACCCCCCCGGCCACTACGGGCAATCCAGCCCACGGCCGATCCACCCCCAAGGAAGACCTCACCATGAACACCACCACCCAACGCATCGCCGCCATCACCCTCGCCCTGGCCGCCAGCCTCGGCCTCATGGCCACCGCCCATGCCGACGAGATGGCGAAGAAGGACGAGATGGCCAAGCCCGACGCCATGGCCAAGGACGGCATGGCGATGAAGAAGAAGGACGCCATGAAGAAAGACGCCATGGCCAAGGGCGAAATGAAGAAGGACGGCATGCACAAGGGCGCGATGAAGGCCGACGGCATGAAGAAGGACGCCATGCACAAGGGCGCCATGAAGAAGGACGAGATGAAGAAAGACGCCATGGCCAAGGACGCGATGAAGAAGTGAGCGCGGCGCCCGGGCCACCGCGCCGGGCAGACTTCACCCGGCCGCCGTGATGATCCCGCCGCCCAGGCAGACCTCGCCGTCATACACCACGGCAGACTGCCCGGGCGTCACCGCCCATTGCGGCTCGGCGAAGTCCAGGCCGAAGCTGGCCGTGCCGCCATCGACGGCGCCGACATAACGGCAGGGTGCGTCGGCCTGGCGGTAGCGGCTCTTGGCGGCCAGACGGGCCCAGGTGGCGGGCGCGGGCGGCGCGCCGACCACCCAGCTCACGTCGGCGGCCGACAGGCGCGGGCTGAGCAGCCAGGGGTGCTCGTGGCCCTGCACGATGTAGAGCGTGTTGCTGGCCATGTCCTTGCGCGCCACGAACCACGGCTCGTGGTCGCCACCGCCACGCGGCGCGCCCTTTTCCTTCACGCCGCCGATGCCGATGCCCTTCCTCTGGCCCAGGGTGTAGAAGCTCAGGCCGACATGTTCGCCGAGCTGGCGGCCGCGGTCGTCGCGGATGGGCCCGGGCTGGTGCGCCAGATAACGATTCAGGAACTCCCGGAAGGGCCGCTCGCCGATGAAGCAGATGCCGGTCGAGTCCTTCTTGGCCGCATTGGGCAGGCCGATCTCGGCGGCGATGCGGCGCACCTCGGTCTTGGGCAGTTCGCCGACCGGGAACAGCGTGGTCGCCAGCTGCGCCTGGTTCAGGCGGTGCAGGAAGTAGCTCTGGTCCTTGGTGACGTCCAGGCCCTTGAGCAGCTCGTGGCGCCGGGTGGCCTCGTTGAAACGCACGCGCGCATAGTGCCCGGTGGCGATGGCCTCGGCGCCCAGGCGCAGGGCGTGGTCGAGGAAGGCCTTGAACTTGATCTCGGCATTGCACAGCACGTCCGGGTTGGGCGT
>JBJOKP010000228.1:0-5076 GCA_046046045.1 Pseudomonadota bacterium
CATCCAGGCGCACGCCCTGCAGGCCGAAGGCCAGGGCCAGCCAGGCGGCGGGCATGTCGTCCTTGCGGTTGAACACCAGCCAGGGCACGCGGGCGAAGTTGCCGGCATGCAGGCTGCCGCCCAGCTCACGCGTCACAAAGCCCGGGCTGGCCACGGCCACATAACGCATGGCGCCCAGGCGCTGCACGCTGCAGCCCTTCAGCGCCTCGGCCACGGTGCTGACGCAGCCCAGCACCGCACCTTCGCGCAGGCTCTCGTGGGTGAAGTCCTGGTCGTCGACGATGAGTTCCAGGCCCCAGCCCTCGCGCAGCCCGGCCTGCAGCAGGCTGTCCAGGGCCGGCAGCACCCAGGTGGCCAGGCTGTCGGCATTCACGGCGATGGGCAGCTTCTCCTGCACGCTGCCGGCCTGGGCCAGGTCGACGGCGAGGTTGGCGCGCAGGGCGTGCATCTGGCGGGCGTAGCGCAGCAGCAGCTTGCCGGCCTCGGTGAGGCGCAGCGGCCGGGCCCGCACCACCAGCAGGCGGCCGAGCTGGCTTTCCAGCGCGCGCAGGCGCTGCGAGATGGCGGACTGCGTGACGCTCAGCTGCCGCGCCGCGCGCTCGAAGCTGCCGGCATCGGCCAGGGCAGCCAGGGCGTCCAGGCCGGCGGGGTCCCAGGCATTCATGGTGGATCAGGTCCTACATCAGTTCAGCTAATGAATATTGAAATTATGCAATGAATGCTGATGAAAGGCGGTGATGTCTCCAGAATGGGTGCCATGGCGCTGCGGCCTGCCGCGTGCTGCCTGCCCAAGCCCAAGCCGATCTCCACCCTGCCCTGCCCCATCCCCACGAGGCCCTCACCATGCGCATCGCCGTTCCCAAGGAAATCAAGAACCACGAATACCGCGTCGGCCTCACGCCGGCCAGCGTGCGTGAACTCGTCGCCCATGGCCATGAGGTCTGGGTGCAGGCCGGCGCCGGCACGGCCATCGGCCTGACCGATGCGCAGTACGAGGCGGCCGGTGCCCGCCTGGCCGTCGATGCCGCCGAGGCCTTTGCCCGCGGCCAGATGATCGTCAAGGTCAAGGAGCCGCAGCCCGGCGAGATCGCACTGCTGCGCGAGGACCACCTGCTCTACACCTATCTGCACCTGGCGCCGGACCCGGCCCAGACCGCCGGCCTGGTGAAGAGCGGTGCCACCTGCATCGCCTACGAGACGGTGACCAATGCCCAGGGCGGCCTGCCCCTGCTGGCGCCCATGAGCGAGGTGGCCGGCCGCATGGCCATCCAGGCCGGCGCCGCCCATCTGGAGAAGAGCAAGGGCGGCATGGGCGTGCTGCTGGGCGGCGTGCCCGGCGTGGCCCCCGCCCATGTGGTGGTGCTGGGCGCCGGCGTGGTCGGCACCCATGCCCTGCAGATGGCCGTGGGCCTGGGCGCCCGGGTCACGGTGCTGGACAAGAACGTTGACCGACTGCGCCAGCTGGACCTCATCTTCGGCAACCGCATCGTCACCCAGTTCTCCAACCGCGCCAGCGTGGAGGAGGCCGTGCTGGCCGCCGACCTGGTGATAGGCGGGGTGCTGGTGCCGGGCGCCGCCGCGCCCAAGCTGGTGACGCGTGAGCATGTCAGCCGCATGAAGCCCGGCGCCGTGGTGGTGGACGTGGCCATCGACCAGGGCGGCTGCTTCGAGACCTCACACGCCACCACCCATGCCGAGCCCACCTATGTGGTGGACGGCGTGGTGCACTACTGCGTGGCCAACATGCCCGGCGCCGTGGCGCGCACCTCCACCTTCGCCCTCAACAACGCCACCATCGGCCACGCCCTGGCCCTGGCCGACAAGGGCTGGCGCCAGGCCCTGCGCGACGACGCCCACCTGCGCATGGGCCTCAACGTGGCCCAGGGCCGCGTGACCTACCAGGCCGTGGCCCGCGACCTGGGCTATGAATGGCTGCCGGCCGAGGACCTGGTGGGCTGACGCAGGAAGCGCCGCGCCGGCCAGGGGCTAGCCCAGCCCTTGCCTACACTCCGGGCCCGTGGTGCCTTGCACCGGCCCGGAGTTTTCGTTTGCGCCCCGACACCTTCCCCATCCCCGCCCGCCCCTCCCTCACCTCCCTGCGCCTGCTCGCCGGCCTCAGCCTGGCCCTGCTGGCCAGCACGGCGGCCCAGGCCCATGCCGGGGCCGAGACCCTGCAGGGCGGCTTCCTCGCCGGCTTCCTGCATCCGGTGCTGGGCTGGGACCATGTGATCGCCATGGTGGCCGTGGGCCTGTGGGGCGCCTTCCTCGGCATGCCGGCCATCTGGCTGCTGCCAGTGGTCTTCCCCACCGTCATGGCCCTGGGCGGCGCCCTGGGCGTGGCCGGCATCCCGCTGCCCGGCGTGGAGACCGGCATCGCCCTCTCGGCCATCGTGCTGGGCGGCATGATTGCCGCGGCGGCGCGTCCGCCCCTGGCGGTGGCCGCCGTGATCGTCGGCGCCTTCGCCGTCTTCCACGGCCATGCCCATGGCACGGAGCTGCCCCAGGCGGCCAACGCCCTGGCCTTCAGCGCCGGCTTCGTCATCGCCACCGGCCTGCTGCACCTGGGCGGCATCGCCTTTGGCTTGCTGGTGCGCTGGCCGGCCGGGCGCCTGGCCGTGCGCGCCGCTGGCGGGCTGATCGCCCTGCTGGGCCTGGGCTTCCTCACCGGCCTGTTGTGAATCCGCAGGCGCTGGTCATGAGCAAGACGACTCAGGCGGCCCGGCTTGGGCGCGGCAGGTCGTGCCTGGGCGCCGGCACGGTGCTGGCCCTGCTCGCCGTGCTCCCAGCCTCCGCCTGGGCCCACGGCACCCTGCCGGGCATCAACCAGTTCTACAACGGCGTGTTGCACCCGCTGCTGGCGCCGGCCCATCTGGTCGTGCTGCTGGCCCTGGCCCTGGTGGGCGGGCAGCAGGGCCTGCGCCCGCGGCCCTGGGAAATCATCGGCCTGGCCCTGGGCTATGTGGCCGGCGCCTTTGCCGCCGCTGCGGCGGGTGATCCCGACACCGACCGCTGGCTGTGGGGCCTGTCCGCAGCCGCGGCCCTGTCGGTGACCATCGCCTGGCGCTGGCCTCGGCCCTTGAGGGTGCTGCTGGGGCTGGGCCTGGGCCTGGCTGCCGGCGTGGCCATGGGCCTGGGCTCGGCCGACGTCAAGCTGCAGGGCGCCGCCCGCACCGCCAGCCTGGCGGGGGCCGGCCTGGGCCTGCTGCTCATCGTGGCCTATGCCAGCCTGGGCGTGGAACGCCTGATGCGCTGGCAGCAGCACCTGGCCGTGCGTGTGGGTCTGCGCGTGCTCGGCTCCTGGCTGGGCGCCTGCGCCGTGCTGATGCTGGCGCTGAGCCTGAAGCGGGCTGGCTGATCACCCAGCCCAACGGCCTCAGCGCAGCGGCTCGATGGCCGTGACGGTCAGGCCGGCCTCGCCTTCGTTGATCATCACCTTCACCTTGTCGCCCACCTGCAGACGGTCCAGCCAGCTCGGATCGGCGACGCGGAAGGCCATGGTCATGCCGGCCATGTCCAGGTGCTCGATGCGGGCATGCTTGAGCGTGATCCGGCCTTTGGCCTTGTCGATCTTGCGCACCTCGGCCTCGGTCATGGCCGCGGCCTTGGGTGCTGCGGTGGCCTGAGCTGTGCCTGCGGTCTGCGCCTGGCCAGGCGTTGCCGAGCAGGCCATCAGGGTGACGGCCAGGGCGGCCAGGGCGCGATGGGTCAGCGTGGGGGTCATGAAGCACTCCGGATGGGTTGAGGCACAGGCACAAGTGCCTGCGGTGTGGGAGACAGGGGCTAGGCGGATACGGGACTGGACGCTTCGCTGCTGCTTGTGGTGGCGGGGGCAGCAGCGGCCCGCAGCCCGCGCCGCTTCATCAGGTACCAGGCCGCCGGCACCACCAGCATGGAGAGCAGCGGCGCGGTCACCATGCCGCCCACCATGGGCGCGGCGATGCGGGCCATGATCTCGGCGCCCGTGCCATCGCCCCACATCATGGGCACGAGGCCCGCCATGACGATGGCCACCGTCATGGCCTTGGGCCGCACGCGCAGCACCGCACCTTCGCGGATGGCCGCCAGCAGCGTGGCCTCGTCGGCCGGCTCGCCCGCGGCCAGGCGGCGCGCCCAGGCGTTTTCCAGGTAGACCAGCATCACCACGCCGAACTCGGCCGCCACGCCGGCCAGGGCGATGAAGCCCACCGCGGTGGCCACTGACACGGCATGGCCCAGGCCCCAGACCAGCCAGAAGCCGCCCACCAGCGAAAAGGGCACGGCGGCCATCACCAGCAAGGCATCACCCACCTTGCGGAAGAGCAGGTAGAGCAGCACGAAGATGAGGGCCAGGGTGGCGGGCACGACCAGCTTCATGCGTTCGGTGGCGCGCTCGAGGTATTCGAACTGGCCCGACCAGGAAATGGCATAGCCGGCCGGCAGGCTCAGCTGCTGGGCCACCACCGCCTGCATGGCGTGGACGGTGCTGCGCAGGTCGCGGCCGCGCACGTCCACGTAGACCCAGCCGGAGAGGCGGGCGTTTTCGCTGCGCAGCATGGGCGGGCCATCGGCCACGCGCACCTGGGCCACGTCGCCCAGGCGCAGCTGGGCCCCGCGCGCGCTGACGAAAGGCAGCTGGCGCAGGCGCTCCAGCGAATCGCGGATCTCGCGCGGGTAACGCAGGTTGATGGGGAAACGCTCGCGCCCGCTGATCACCTCGCCGACGTTCTCGCCGCCGATGGCGGTGGCCACCACCGCCTGCACCTCGGCCACCGAAAGGCCGTAGCGCGCCGCGGCGGCGCGGTCCACGTCCACATCGATGTAGCGCCCGCCGGTGAGGCGTTCGGCCAGCGCCGAGGACACCCCCTCGACCGGCTTCACCAGCGCCTCGATGCGCGTGGTCAGACGGTCGATGGTGGCGAGGTCGGGCCCGGCCACCTTGATGCCCACGGGGCTCTTGATGCCAGTGGCCAGCATGTCGATGCGGTTGCGGATGGGCGGCACCCAGATGTTGGAGAGGCCCGGCACCTGCACGGCCTGGTCGAGCGCCTCGACCAGCTTGTCGGGCGTCATGCCCGGTCGCCACTGGTCGCGCGGCTT
>JBJOKP010000229.1:0-5070 GCA_046046045.1 Pseudomonadota bacterium
ATCCAGGCCCGGGCGCATCCACAGGTGGAAGGTGTTGCCCAGGATGATCTGGGCGCCCATGGCCTCCAGGTCGCGCGGCATGACGCCCTTGACCGTGCCGTAGGTGCCCACGGGCATGAAGATGGGGGTCTCGACCACGCCGTGGTTGAGGGTGAGGCGGCCGCGCCGGGCATGGCCTTCGGTGCGCAGGAGATCAAAGTGCAGCATGGCCGCATTCTCGCGGCGGAGCGTGATGCCTTGCCGATTTGGCGCGGGCGGCCCCGGGTGAGCCCGGAAGGGTGGTGCAAGCCGGCCTGCCTAAGATGCCGCCATGCTGGTGCTGCTTGTTGATGATCACGCCCTGATGCGCGAAGGCATGGCGCTCTTCATGCGCCATCGCTTTGCCGGGGTGCAACTGTGCGAGGCGGGCAGCCTGGCCGAGGCCGGCCAGCGCCTGGCCGAGTTCCCGGCCATCGAGCTCATCCTGCTCGACCTCAACCTGCCCGACAGCCAGGGTCCGTCCAGCGTGCTGCGCCTGCGGCTGCTGGCGCCTGAGACGCCCATCGTCGTGCTGTCGGCCGATCTGGCCCGCCAGAGCATCGAGGCCGCCATCCAGGCCGGCGCCCATGGCTACATCCCCAAGACGGCGCGAGGCGGCGACATCGAACTGGCCCTGCGCCGCGTGCTGGAGGGCCAGGTGCATCTCCCGGCCGAACTGCTGCAGGTGCCCGGACAGCTGCCGCTGACGCCAGATCCATCGGCGCAATGCCTGGGGGCGAGTGCCTTGTCTCCCGGCGGCATGCCGCGCCTGGCGAAGGTGAACATGGTGGCGGTGCGGGCCGTGGCCCAAGACCTGGGGCTGGCGCCGCGGCAGGTGGATGTGCTGCGGTACTTGCTGGAGGGGGATTCCAACAAGGCGATCGCGCGCCAGCTGGATCTGGCCGAGTCCACCGTCAAGACCCACACCATGGCCATCTTCCGCAAGCTGGACGTGTGCAGCCGGGCCGAGGCCATGGTCTGGGCGGCCCGCCGCGGGCTCTACCAGCAGCCGGGCGACGACGACCTGGCCGAGGAACTGGCGGCCTGAACCGGCCCGCCCGCCCGCCGGGTCGGTGACCCGCAAGGCAAAGCAGCGGCGGCCGATCGAGCCGCCGGTCACTCAGCTCACTTGGTCGCCGGCAGGGCCAGGATCCACTTCACCAGATCCTTGGCATCGGCTTCCTTGATGGCCACGGCATTGGGCGGCATGGCCAGACCCGAGGCCTGGCCCTTCCAGTGGCTTTCGTAGGGGTTGGAGCCCTTCAGCACGGTCTGGGTCAGGCGATCGGCCGCGGTCTTGTCGCCGCGGTATTTGCCGGCCACGTCGCGCCAGGCCGGGCCGATGGGCGCCAGGCCGTCCGGGCCCTTGGCGCCGGGTTCGACGTGGTGGCAGATCAGGCAGCCGCTGAAGTTGGCCAGGCGCAGCATCTTGTCGTCCTGCGGGCCGGCCAGGGCGGTGCCGGCCAGGGCCAGGCCGGCGAGGGCCAGGGCCGCGCGGGCGGCAAGGGGATGGACGCGGGGACGGGCGGTGAAGGGCATGAAGGCTCCGTGGGGGTCGGCAACTAGAAGGGGCGGCAGCCGGTTCACCAGAGGGCCTGGCGGCGGCGCCGTTCGAGAGGAACGGCGATCAAGTTAGCCCTTCAGGCCCTGCCGGACTTGCGCCCGATCAAGTGCGACCGGCTTATTGCCCGCCTGGAACAGCCTCTGTGCGGCACTGCAGCAACCCTGTGGCGCGCTGGAGCAGCATGGCGTCGCCATAGCTGAAGAAGCGGTAGCCCTGCGCGATGGCGTGGGCGTAGAGCGCCTGCATGGGGGCGTGACCGATGAAGGCCGCCACCAGCATGAGCAGGCTGCTCTTGGGCAGGTGGAAGTTGGTGACCAGCAGGTCGGCCACGCGGAACTGGAAGCCCGGGGTGATGAAGATGGCGGTGTCGCGCGCGCCGGTGGCGACCTCGCCGTCCCGTCCTGCCTGGGCGGCCGCCAGGGCGGCTGATTCGAGCGCGCGCAGCGTGGTCGTGCCCACGGCCACGACCCGGCCGCTGCGTGCCCGGGTGGCGGCGATGGCCGCGGCCGTGGCCTCGGGCACCTCGAACCATTCGCTGTGCATCTGGTGCTCGGCGATGTGTTCCACCCGCACCGGCTGGAAGGTGCCTGCGCCGACATGCAGGGTCACGTGGGCGGTCTGCACGCCGCGCTTGGCCAGGCTGGCCAGCACGCCGGTGTCGAAGTGCAGGGCGGCCGTGGGCGCGGCCACGGCACCGGGCGCGCGGGCGAACACGGTCTGGTAGCGCCGCTCGTCCTCGGCATCGTCGGCATGGGTGATGTAGGGCGGCAGGGGCACGTGGCCGTAGCGTTCCAGCAGGGCCAGGGCCTCACCCGGCAGGCGCAGGTGGAAGAGGCCGTTCTCCGGCCCGCAGCGGCCCAGCACCTCGGCCGCCAGATCGGGCAGGCCGGGGGCAGTGAAGTAGACCGTCTGCCCGGCCCGGGGCGACTTGCTGGCGCGCAGGTGGGCCCAGACCTCGTGCCGGCCATCGGCGGCTGGCAGCACCCGCTCGACCAGGGCCTCGACCCCGCCGCCGCTGGCCTTGCGGCCGTGGAGCCTGGCCTTGATGACGCGAGTGTCGTTGAAGACCAGCAGGTCGCCCGCCTGCAGCAGGCCCGGCAGGTCGCGGAAGACGCGGTCGCTCCAGGCTGGCGACCGGGCGTTCACCTCGCGCGCATCGAGCAGGCGCGAGGCGCTGCGCTCGGGCAGGGGATGCTGGGCGATCAGCGCGGGCGGAAGCTCGAAGTCGAAATCCGCCAGCATGTAGTCGCCCTGGGGGGCGGGCGAGCGGACCGTTGCGGTCTCGACTGGCAACGGCGTGGGCAACGGGGCAGGCAAGGCAGGGGAGGGCGCAGGCGAGGCAGACACGATGGCGGGACAGCAGGTCGGCGACGGTGCTTGCGCCGCCGGGAAGGGACGATCAAGATATAACAAACGTTATAACCGGAGCCCGCGATGCACAGCCTCAAGCTCACCCAGATCGGCAACTCGGTCGGCCTCATCCTGCCCAAGGAGGTGCTGGCCCGGCTGAAGCTGGAGAAGGGGGACACGGTGTACGTGACCGAGACGCCGGACGGTTTTGCCCTGACCCCCTACGATCCCGCCTTCGAGGAACAGCTGGCGCTCGGGCGCGAGTTCATGCGCGAGTATCGCGACACCTTCCGCGCCCTGGCCAAGTGAGACGGCGGTGGTGGAGCCCCCTGTCCCGCAGCCCACGGCCAGCCTGCCGCCTACGGGCCCGGCCAGCAACGAGGCCTGGCGCTGGGTGGACAAGCGCATGCTCATGCTGCTGCATGACGAAAGCCTGGCCGAACATGGCGGGGCCTCCGGCCTGCGCGACGAGGGCCTGCTGGATTCCGCCCTGGCGCGCCCGCTCAACCCGGCCATCTACGACGGGGAGCCGCTGCCGGATGTGGCCGAACTGGCGGCGGCCTATGGCCACGGCCTGGCCAAGAACCATCCCTTCGTCGACGGCAACAAGCGCGTGGCCTTCCTCAGCGTGGGTCTCTTCCTCGCCCTCAATGGCTGGCGCCTGACGGCCGGCCAGGCCGAGGCCACGGTGGCGGTGTTCGAGCTGGCCGGGGGCGGGCTCGACGAAGCGGCCTTCGCCCACTGGGTGCGCCAGCACATCGAGCGTCGTGCCACGCGCTGAGTCGTCATCGCTGGCTGGCCGGGCCGCGCATGCCAAGGTCGACGTGACGCCCGAGGGATCGAAGCAGGCCGGCGAGGCTGCCAAGCCCAAGCGCTCCCCCGCCCAGCTGGCCCTGGAAAAGCTCGGCCTGGTGCGCGACATCGACCTGGCCCTGCACCTGCCGCTGCGCTACGAGGACGAGACCCGGCTGACACCGCTGGCGGCGGCGCGCGACGGCGACCTGGTGCATGTGGAGGGGGTGGTGAAGGACAGCCGCATCGAGCTGCGGCCGCGCCGCCAGCTCATCGTGCGCCTCAGCGAGGCCGGGGCCGATGGCGAGCCCATGCTGCGCGCCCAGGGTGAACTGGTGCTGCGCTTCGTGCACTTCTATCCCTCGCACCAGAAGACCCTGGCCGCTGGCACGCGCGTGCGGGTGCGCGGCGAGCTGCGCGCCGGCTTCTTCGGCCGCGAGATCGTGCATCCACACTTCCGCACCGTGGAGCTGGGCGCGCCGCTGGCCCAGGCGCTCACGCCCGTCTACCCCACCAGCGCCCAGCTGCCCCAGGCCTATCTGAGGAAGGCCGTGGCCTCGGGGCTGGCGCGGGCCAAGCTGGACGAGGTGCTGCCGCCCGACCTGCTGCCGCCCGGCCTGCCGCCGCTGCGCCAGGCGCTGGAGGGCCTGCACCATCCGCCGGCCGGGGCCTCGGTCCAGGCCCTGCAGGCGTGCGAGCAGCCGGCCTGGCAGCGCATCAAGTTCGAGGAACTGCTGGCCCAGCAGCTCAGCCAGCTGCAGGCCCAGCGCGAGCGCGCCCGGCTGCGCGCGCCAGTGCTGCAGGTGCCGGCAGATCCGCCTGAGGGCAGCGGCGAGGCCGCCGCCAGCCTGGTGACCCGCCTGCGCGCCGCCCTGCCCTTTGCGCTGACGGCGGCGCAGGAGCGCGTGGTGGCCGAGATCCGCGCCGACCTGGCCCGGCCGCAACCCATGCACCGCCTGCTGCAGGGCGACGTGGGCTCGGGCAAGACCGTGGTGGCCGCCCTCTCGGCCGCAGTGGCCATGGACGCTGGCTGGCAGTGCGCCCTCATGGCGCCCACCGAGATCCTGGCCGAGCAGCATTTCCGCAAGCTGGTGCACTGGCTGGAGCCCCTGGGCATCCAGATCGCCTGGCTCACCGGCAGCCGCAAGGGCAAGGTGCGGGCCGAGGCCCTGGCCCGCATCGCCTCCGGCCAGGCCCGGCTGGTGGTGGGCACCCATGCGGTGATCCAGGACGATGTGGTCTTCCAGCGCCTGGGCCTGGCCGTGATCGACGAGCAGCACCGCTTCGGCGTGGCCCAGCGCCTGGCCCTGCGCCACAAGCTGGCGCTGGAGGCCTCGCGGGCCGAC
>JBJOKP010000230.1:0-5030 GCA_046046045.1 Pseudomonadota bacterium
AGGATGATGCATTTGCCGTCCGGGAAGATGACGTGGTCGACCTGGGGCTTGATCTCCTCCCACTGGCACTTCTCTTCGAGGCGGGCGACCTGGATCTCGTTGTCGAAGTGGCCGATGTTGCAGACGATGGCGTTGTTGTGCATCGCCGCCATGTGTTCGTAGGTGATGACGTCGCGGTTGCCGGTGGTCGTCACGAAGATGTCGGCCTTGTCGGCGGCCCAGTCCATGGTCACCACGCGGTAGCCTTCCATGGCCGCCTGCAGGGCGTTGATGGGGTCGATCTCGGTCACCCACACCTGGGCGCTCAGCGCGCGCAGGGCCTGGGCCGAGCCCTTGCCCACGTCGCCGTAGCCGGCCACCACGGCGATCTTGCCGGCCACCATCACGTCGGTGGCGCGCTTGATGCCGTCCACCAGCGATTCGCGGCAGCCGTAGAGGTTGTCGAACTTGCTCTTGGTGACGCTGTCGTTGACGTTGATGGCGCGGAACTGCAGCGTGCCCTTGGCCGACATTTCGTTCAGGCGGTGCACGCCGGTGGTGGTTTCCTCGGTCACGCCGATGATCTCGGCCGACTTGCGGCTGTACCAGGTGGCGTCCACCGCCAGCTTGGCCTTGATGGCGGCGAAGAGGATGCGCTCTTCCTCGCTGCCCGGGTTGGCCAGCACGCCCAGGTCCTTCTCGGCCTTCTGGCCCAGGTGCATCAACAGGGTGGCATCACCGCCGTCGTCCAGGATCATGTTCGGGCCTTCGCCCGCCGTGCCCGGGGCGCCTGGTCGGGCGCCCTTCACACCTTCGCCGAAATCGAAGATGCGGTGGGTGTAGTCCCAGTAGTCCACCAGGGTCTCGCCCTTGTAGGCGAACACCGGCGTGCCTTCGGCGGCCAGGGCGGCGGCGGCATGGTCCTGCGTGCTGAAGATGTTGCAGCTGGCCCAGCGCACCTGGGCGCCCAGGGCCTGGAGCGTTTCCACCAGCACGGCGGTCTGGATGGTCATGTGCAGGGAGCCGGTGATGCGCGCGCCCTTGAGGGGCTGGCTGGCGGCGTATTCGGTGCGGATGGCCATCAGCGCGGGCATCTCGCTCTCGGCGATGCGGATTTCCTTGCGGCCCCAGTCGGCCAGGCCGATGTCGGCGACGAGGTAATCCTTGAAGACGGTTTCAGTGACAGCGTTCATGGTGACTCCAGTCGAGATCCGCCACAGCAGGCTGGGGCGCGTCGCTCGGGCTAGGGAGTGTGGGCAGATGCCGGACAGTCCTCACCCCGATGACTCGCCACAGGTGCGAGCGGGTGAGCGCCGTTGCCTTGAAGAAGGGGTCCGAGCCTGGGGTTGGCACGGATGGCCAGCCTTGCAACGCTCCTCGGACGCGAAGGGGCGATTGTAGGCATCCGGCGGCCGGCTGCCCATGGGGGATGGCGCGGAAGAGGCTGTTTTTCTCGCCCCTCGCCGGCCGCAGCGGCCGACCGCTGCCTCAGCGCTCGCCGGGCCGCCAGGGCTTCATGAGTGCCTGCGGATAACTCGCCCGGCGCGCCATCAGCACCAGGGCGACGATGGCCATCACATAGGGCAGCATGAGGTAGAGCTGGTAGGGCAGGCCCAGCTCGGCCAGGCCGCCGCCGGCCTGCTGCAGGCGCAACTGCAGGGCGTCGAAGAAGGCGAACAGCAGGGCACCCAGCAGGGCCTTGCCCGGTCGCCAGCTGGAGAACACCACCAGGGCCACGCAGACCCAGCCGCGCCCGTTCACCATGTTGAAGTAGAAGGCGTTGAAGGCCGAGAGGGTGAGGAAGCTGCCGGCCACGCCCATCAAGGCCGAGCCGCACAGCACCGCGCCGTAGCGCAGGCGGCGCACATGCAGGCCCTGGCCCTCGGCCGCGGCCGGGTTTTCGCCCACCATGCGCCAGGCCAGGCCCAGGGGCGTGCGCATCAGCAGCCAGGCGATGGCCGGCACCAGTGCCAGGGCCAGCAGGGTCAGCGCGGTCTGCTGGTTGAACACCGGCAGGGGCAGCTGGCTGAGCGGGGCAAAGGGTTCGATGGTGGGCGGCCGCTCCACCTTGGGAAAGCTGACCCGGTACGAATAGCTGGCCAGGCTGGTGGCCAGCAGGGTGATGCCCAGGCCCGAGACATGTTGGGACAGCCCCAGGCTCACCGTCAGCCAGGCATGCAGCAGGCCGAAGCCGGCACCGCAGGCCGCCGCCGCCAGCACCCCGCTCCAGAGCGGGCCGCCCTGGTAGACCGCCAGCCAGCCGGTGAAGGCGCCCGCCACCATGATCCCCTCGATGCCCAGGTTGAGCACCCCGGCGCGTTCACACAGCAGCACGCCCAGGGCGCCCAGCACCAGCGGCGTGGCGATGCGCAGCACGGCCACCCAGAAGGGCGCGGAGAGCAGCAAGTCCAGGGTCTCGTTCATCGGGGCAGGGCAGGGCGGGCGGGCACGCGGGGCGGGGCTGGCTCAGCGCCGCACCCGGTACTGGGTCAGCAGGCCGGCCACCAGCATGCAGATCAGGGCGATGGCGACGATGACGTCGGCGATGTAGGTGGGCACGGCGACGGCGCGGCTCATGCTGTCCGCCCCCACCAGCATGCCGGCCACGAAGATGGCGGCGGCCACCACGGCCAGTGGATCCAGCATGGCCAGCATGGCGATGACCACGCCGCTGGTGCCGTAGCCCGGGCTCATGTCCAGGGTGACGTAGGTGGTGCGGCCGGCCACCTCCACCGCGCCGGCCAGGCCGGCCAGGGCGCCGGAGAGCAGGGCCACCTTCACGCCCACCGCGCCCACCGGCAGGCCGGCGAAGGCGGCGGCGCGGGCGCCTGCGCCCACGGCGCGGATCTCGAAGCCCAGGGTGGTGTGGCGCAGCAGCAGCCACAGCCCGGCCGCCAGGCCCAGGGCCAGCAGCAGGCCGGTGTGGACGCGGCTGCGCTCCACCAGCTTGCCCAGCTGCAGGGCGTCCTGCAGGGCCACGCTCTGCGGCCAGCCCATGGCGCCCGGGTCCTTCATGGGCCCGTCCAGCAGGGCCGAGACCGCCAGCAGCACGATGAAGTTGAGCAGCAGGGTGGTGACCACCTCGTCCACGCCGAAACGGCTCTTGAGCAGGGCCGGGCCCAGCAGCAGCAGGGCCCCGGCCAGCATGGCGGCGGCCAGCATGGCCGGGAAGAGCAGGGCCGGTGGCAGCTCGAAGCCGGTACCGCCATGCAGCCCGCCCACCGCCACGGCGGCCATGGCACCGGCATAGAGCTGGCCCTCGGCGCCGATGTTGTAGAGCCGGGCGCGGAAGGCCACAGCCGCTGCCAGGCCGGTGAGGATGAGGGGGGTGGCGCGGGTCAGCGTCTCGGTCAGGGCGAAGCGCGAGCCGAAGCCGCCCGAGAGCAGCAGGCCATAGGCCTGGCCCACCGGCGCGCCCGCCCAGGCCACCAGCAGCGAGGCCAGCAGAAGGGTGAAGGCCACCGCACCCAGGGGCGCGGCCAGCAGGGCCCAGGGCGAGACCCGCGCCCGGCGTTCAAGCCGCATGGTCCACCTCCGGCGCCGATGCGGGTGCCGCGGCCTCGGCCGCACCGCCCATGGCCAGGCCGATGGAGGCCAGGCTCCAGTCAGCGCGCGGCCGGGACTGGCCCAGGCGGCCGTGGTGCATCACGGCGATGTGGTCGGCCAGGGCGAAGATCTCGTCCAGGTCCTCGCTGATCAGCAGCACGGCGCTGCCGGCGGCGCAGGCGTCCAGCAGCTGCTGGTGCACATAGGCCACGGCGCCCACGTCCAGGCCCCAGGTGGGCTGGTTGGCCAGGATGAAGGGGGGTGGCGGGCGTTTGGCCTTGTCCGCCGTGTCGTTGCCGGCTGGGGCCGCGGCCCCGGGCTCCAGGGGCCGGCCGCTCAGCGCCCGACCCAGGATGAGCTTCTGCATGTTGCCGCCCGAGAGGCCGCGGGTGGGCGTCTCCAGCCCGCCGGATTCGGTGCCGCGCACGTCGTAGCCCTGCACCAGGCGGGCGGCGTGGGCCCGCGCCACGGCGCGGCACAGCCAGCCGCCGCGCGAGACCGGCGGGCTGCCCACATGTTCCAGCACCGCATTGGCCCAGACCGGCAGGTCGCCCACCACGCCCACGGCATGACGGTCTTCCGGGATGCGGGCCACCCCCGCCTGCACCCAGGCGCGCGGACGGGCCGGCAGGGCCTGTCCCGCCACGCGCAGGGTGCCGCTGTCCAGGGCCTGTTCGCCCGAGAGCAGCTCGGCCAGCAGCTGCTGGCCATTGCCCGCCACGCCGGCGATGGCCAGCACCTCGCCGGCGCGGATCTGCAGGTTCACGTCCACCAGGCCGGGCCGGCCGTGTGCACCGGCCACGCCGGCCTCTCGCAGCTCGACCACGACCGGTGCCGCCGTGGCGCGGCCGTCGCCCGGGCGCTTCTGCGCCGCTGCCACGCGCCGGCCCACCATGGCCTCGGCCAGGCTGGCCTTGTCCGCGCCGGCAGCCGGGCGCAGGTCGACCAGGCGGCCTGCGCGCAGCACGGCGATCTGGTCGGAGACACGCAGCACCTCGTCGAGCTTGTGGCTGATGAAGATGAGCGAGAGCCCGGCCTTGACCATCTCGCCCAGGGTGGCGAAGAGGGATTCACTCTCCTGCGGGGTCAGCACCGCCGTGGGTTCATCGAGGATGAGCAGGCGGGCGCCCTGCTTGCGGCCGAAGCTGAGCAGGGCCTTCAGGATCTCGACCCGCTGGCGCTCGCCGACCGAGAGCTGGCTGATGCGCGCCGACGGATCGACCTGCAGGCCAAAGCGCCGGGCCGTGGCGAGCAGGGCGTCGCGGGCCTCGCGCCGGCGCGAGAACGGCTGCCAGAGCGGCTCGGTGCCCAGCATCACGTTGTCCAGCACCGTCAGGTTGTCGGCCAGGGTGAAGTGCTGGTGCACCATGCCTATGCCCGCCGCCAGGGCGGCGCCGGGTTCGCCCGGCGGCAGGGGCACGCCGTCGATCTCCACCGTGCCGGCGTCGGCCCGGTAGTGGCCGAAGAGGATGGAGACCAGGGTGCTCTTGCCCGCGCCGTTTTCA
>JBJOKP010000231.1:0-5017 GCA_046046045.1 Pseudomonadota bacterium
GCAGCGTCGGCCTCCGCGGCGATCTCGCATGCGCTGCGCAGGTCGATACGCAGGGCGGCCACGCCGCCCAGGCCGGCGGCCAGGGCCTGGACCTCGGGCGGCAGGGTGGCGGAAAACAGCAGGTGCTGCAGCCGGGCGCGCGGCGGCGCGACCAGGCCGCGGCGGTCGCTGCCGGCCGGCAGGGCCAGGCGGATCTGCGCCCATTCGGCGGCAAAGCCGGCCTCCAGCAGGCGGTCGGCCTCGTCCAGCACCAGGGTGTGCAGGGACTGCAGGCGCAGGCCGCGGTGGGCCAGCAGGTCCAGCAGGCGGCCGGGGGTGGCGATCACCACCTCGGCCCCGCCGCGCAGGGCCATGAGCTGCGGGTTGATGGAGACGCCGCCATGGGCCACCACCACCTTGGGCGGGGCGATGAGGGTGCGGGCCAGGGCGCTGCACACGGCGCCGACCTGCTGGGCCAGCTCGCGCGTGGGCAGCAGCACCAGGGCCTGGGTGCGGCGCGGCGCCGGCCAGCGGGCGATCTGCAGGCGCTGGATCAGCGGCAGCAGGTAGGCCAGGGTCTTGCCCGAGCCGGTGGGCGCCAGCGCCAGCAGGTCCGCGCCCTGCAGCACGGCCGGGATGGCGCTGGCCTGCACCGGCGTGGGGGCCAGGCAGCCCTGCAGATCGGCCGCACGGACCAGGGCCGGCGCAAGACCCAGCGAGGCAAAGGACATGGTGGATACCGGCCGGGGGGCGGCCGCAGAGGAAGGTGGAGAGAGGGGTGGAGAGGGGGGCGGGGCTGGGGCGGGAAGGGCGGCGATTGTGCGCCGCAGCGTCACCCGCCCGGGCCCGGGCTCACACGCCCACCAGCAGGCGCTGCCTCACCTGCTCCAGGTCCTCGCGTTGCACCACGTCGATGGGGAAGTCGGCGTCGCGGGCCCATTCGGGAAAGCGGCGGTCCAGCACGCCGGCATCACTCAGCTCGTCCAGGCTGGCGCCGGGGGCGAGTTCGCAGCTCTTCACCACCACCAGGCGCTCGGCATTGAGGCGGCGGGCCAGCGAGAGGGCGATGCTGTCGGCGCTGACCTCCCAGCTGGTGTCGCGGTCGAGTTCCGGGCGCAGGGCGGCCAGCGGCCACCACAGCGCCGCCCGGCCGCTCTGCAGCACCTGGGCGATCTCCTGCGGCTCGCCGGCCAGGCGCAGCGCGGGTTCGAGCGACTGCATCATGAGGGTGGTCTGGGCCATGGCCAGCACCGCCATGTTGTGCGCGGCCAGTTCGTCGAAATGCCAGCGGCCCTGGGCCACCCGCACCGTCTCGGCGAACTCGCCGCCGCCCGCCACCACCGCCACCCGGCCACCGCCCAGGCTGCCCATCGTGGTCAGCCAGTGCCGCAGCATCGGGTCGCTGTTCAGGCTCCCGCCCAGCTTGACGACCCACATGTCCGTCCTCGTCTCCTCGTCGGGGCCGGCGCGGCCTCGGGCGCTGAGAGGACAGCGCTCGGGCAGCACCCGCCCGGGTTTGTTGCATGCACGCGGCCCGCCACGGGCGGCTGGCCAGGCCGGCCGGCCCCGCCGACCCACCTCAGCCGGTCGACTGCAGCAGCAGGGCGACGGCCACCGCCGGAGCGCAGACCTGGGCCCAGCCGGCCAGGGCATGACCGGCCGGCAGGCCCAGCACCTCGGTGGCGAAGTCCAGGCAGGGGTGGTCCAGGTCACGCGCCAGCTCGGCCACCAGGAAGGCGCCGCAGCCAGCGGCCACCAGGGGCACGCCCGGCCCGAGGCGGGCCGCGATCAGCACGCTTTGCAAGCCCTGCGCCAGCTCGGCGATCTGGCGGCTGCGCCAGAAGCGCGCCAGCGCCAGCCAGTCGGCCTCGCGCCCGTCCGCCGCGTCGCGGCCGATCATCCGGGCCAGGCGCTGCTGGGTGGCGAGGATCGTCTTGGCGCCGCCATCGGCGGCCGGCTGCTGGTCATGGGCGGGCGGCAGTTCGCCGGTGAGGCGGTAGACATCGGCCGTGGTGGCGAACAACTCGTTCATGACGGACACGGTCTGTGACCCGAACGGCACACGCTGTGCCAGGGCGATGAGCGGCGTGCGCACCACCCCCTGGTAGACCAGTTCGCCGGTGGCCAGGCGACTGGCATCGGCCCCGGCGGTGGAGGCCATGGCGGCCGCAGCCGCCGACTCGGACCCGTCCGCCCCCAGCTGCAGCACCCGCCCGCCGCGAAAGCTGATGAAGTCGCTGGTCGTGCTGCCCACGTCGGCCAGCACGCCCTCGCCCAGCTCGGCCGCCGCCAGGCTGGCACTGGCCAGGTAGTTGGCCGAGGCGATGGCGCGCCAGTGCGCTGCCACCTGGTCGGAGGCCAGCCAGCTGGCCCCGGCGCCCGGGCCGGCATACCAGGCCAGGCGGGCCAGGGGTGGCCCGGCCTCGCCGGTCAGCTCGAGCGCCAGTTGCGCCGCCAGGGCGCTGACGCCCGCCGCCCGGTCGGGGAAGAGATCGACCATCTCGGCCGTCATGGTCAGGCCATGGCGGGTGGCGGGCGCCTCGATCACGCCGGGCCAGCGGGCGCGGGCCTGGGCAATGGCGGCACTGAGCCTGTCCTGCCCCTGCCAGAGCGGGCAGGGCCACTGGGCCACGTCCAGCAGCTCACCCTGCGGGCCAAGCAGGGCAGCCTTCAGATGGGCGCCGCCGACATCCCAGCCCACGAGCTGGGACACCTTGGGCGGGCGAGCCGATGGTGTCGGAAGATTTGAGGCGGACGCAGATGGCGTGACGGGGTCGGGCAGGGCCATGGGCAGGACGAAGGGGGTGGAACAGGCGCCGGCACCGACACTGCGGGGCTGACGCGCCGCGAGTGTCCCGTCCCGCCGCGCCAGCGTCCAAGACCTGCCGGGATAGCCCCGCTCCACTGTTGCAAGGAATCCATGCCGCCATGTTCATCGTTCCCGTGATCGACCTGATGGGCGGCCAGGCCGTCCATGCCCGGCGCGGCGACCGCCAGCACTACGCGCCCATCCAGTCCCGCCTGGTGGCCGGCAGCGCCCCGGTGGCCGTGACAGGCGCCCTGCTGCAGGCGGCCGCCACGGCCCAGGCCGCCCTGGCAGGACGACTGGCGGCGGCCGGCCTGCCTGCCGCCGTGTCGGAGAGCGCCGAGCCGCGCCTCTACATCGCGGATCTCGATGCCTTGCAGGGTCGGCCGGCCCAGCTCGCCCTGGTGGCCGAGCTGCTGGACGCCTATCCGCGCCTGCACGTCTGGCTGGACGCCGGCCTGGCCGATGCCCAGGCGGCGGCCCAGGCCCGGGCCTGCTTCAGCCCCGGGCAGTCGGCCCGCCTCAAGACCCTCTACGCCAGCGAGGCCCTGGCCAGCGCCCAGGCCCTGGCCGCCTGCTGCGGTGGTGAGGCCGGGCGCCAGGCCATCCTGTCGCTGGACCAGCGCGGCGCCCAGAAGATGGACCCGGCCGGCTGCTGGCAGCGCCCCGAGCTGTGGCCGGACGACCTCATCGTCATGACGCTGGAGCGGGTGGGTGCCGGCTCCGGCCCGGCCCTGGACGTGCTGGCCCAGGTGCAGGCCAGCGCCCGCAGCGGCCGTGCGGCCGGCCAGCCCCTGCCCCGCCTCTGGGGCGCTGGCGGCGTGCGCGACCTGGCCGATCTGGTCGCCGCCACCCAGGCCGGCGCCAGCGGCTGGCTGATCGCCACCGCGCTGCACGAAGGCACGCTGGTCTGACACGACCGCACTGCCTCACCCGCACTGCCTCACCCGCACTGCCTCACCCGCACTGCCTCACCCGCACTGCCCCGCCCGCCCTGTTCCCCCAGGCGCGGGACACTTTGTGCCACAGCCGCAGCAGCGGCGAGACAGAGCGGGCGCCGAGGCCGTGCCTGCCCGGGTGCCAGGCCGGGGGTCCACCCTCTAGGAGCGATGGCACATGGCTTGCGAAAGTCACGGGTTATGACTTCGCCAGCCCCCGGCTCCGCGGCCGCGCCAGCCTCCGCATGGACCTGCCCGTTCTGCAGCCTGCATTGCCACGACCTGGCGCTGGAGGTGGCCATGCCGCCCGGTGGCCCCGGTGGTCCTGATGGCGCTGGTGGCACGACGACGGTCGCCCTCCGCCCCCTGCCCGCCCAGCCCGCCACCACGACGACCGCTGCCGCCCCGGCTCCCTGCTCCCGCGCCAGCGAGGCCCTGGCGCGCTGGACGGCTGGCCAGCCCACGTCGGCCGACGCCCCGCCGGCCTGGATCGCCGGCCAGCCCGCCACGCTGGACGCCGGCCTGGCCCGTGCCGCCGAGCTGCTGGCCAGTGCCCGCCAGCCCCTCATCGGCGGCCTGGCCACCGATGTGCAGGGCACCCGGGCCCTCATGCGACTGGCCGGCCGCATCGGCGCCATCAGCGACCACCTGAACGGCGAGGCCCAGGCCCTGGCCACCCGGCTGCTGCACGACCAGGGCGCCTGGCAGGTGACCCTGGGCGAGGTGGTGGACCGGGCCGAGGTCATGGTCTGCATAGGCAGCGACCCGGCCGCCCGCCATCCGCGCTTCTGGCAACGCCTGCGCGCCGATCGGGACGACAGCCCGCTCAAGCAGATCGTCATGCTGGGCCTGGGCCGGGCCACCCGCGCCACGGCGCTGGAAACCGCCCGCCTGGCCACCGCCGGCCGGGCCGAGCCGCCGCAGATCGAGGCCCTGGATCTGGACGCTGGCGATCTCTTCGATCAGCTGCAGGCCCTGGCCCTGGCCTTCCGCCGCCGCCCGCCTGCCGGTCTGCCGGCGGCCTGGACCGAGCTGGCCGCGGTGCTCAAGGGCTCGACCTACACGGGCTTCATCTGGGAGCCAGGCGTGTGGCCGCGCCACGGCGAACTGGTCGCCCAGGCCCTGCAGGGCGTGATCGCCACGCTCAACCACAGCGCCACCCGCGCCGGCAGCTTCATGCTGGGCGGTGGCGAAGGCGGGGCCACGGCATTGCAGGTCCATACCTGGCTGACCGGCCTGCCCCTGCGCACCCGGCTGGACCGGCGGCCGGGCGGCGCCATCGACCATGACCCCC
>JBJOKP010000232.1:0-5012 GCA_046046045.1 Pseudomonadota bacterium
GGAAGCAGGCCGATGCTGACCGATATCCTGGGCTGGGCCGCGGCGGCAATGACGCTGCTGGCCTTCTCCATGCGGACCATGATCCCGCTGCGCATGGCCTCCATCGTGGCCAACTGCTGCTTCATCAGCTTCGGCGCCCTGCGGCCGGAGTATTCGGTGATGCTGCTGCACTGCATCCTGCTGCCCTTCAACATCCTGCGCCTGGTGCAGATGCGCAAGCTGGTGCAGCGTGTGCAGGCCGCCTCCCGCGGCGATCTGCAGGGCGAATGGCTGCGCCCCTATGCCCGTGAACGCCGGCTCGCCCAGGGCGAATGGCTGTTCCGCCGCGGTGACCCGGGTCAGGCCGTGTTCTTCATCGTCCAGGGGACCATCAGCCTGCCGGAGATAGGCAGCACGCTGGGGCCGGGCGAACTGCTGGGCGAGATCGCCCTGTTTGCCCCCACCGGCAGCCGCAGCCTGGGCGCCCAGGTGGGGCCGGACGGCGCCCTGGTGCTGGAGGTGGATGCCGGCAGCCTGCGGGCCCTCTATTTCCAGAACCCGGACTTCGGCTTTCACCTGCTGCATCTGATGGCTGGCCGCATGGCCGCTGACAGCCAGCGCCTGGAGCACGGCCTCAAGGTGCAGATCGACGCCCAGCTCGACTCTCCCAGCCGGGGCCAGCTGCGCGCCTAGGACGCCTGCGAGGATCCCGGCCGCAGCGCCAGTTCCCGGTGTCAGAACAGGCGGCCGACGTTCAGCAGGGTCAGTAGACCCAGCAGGCCGAAGATGGCGGCGGCGATGCCATGCACCAGGCGCATGGACACCTTGGCGGCGATGCGGTCGCCCAGGAAAACGGCCGGCACGTTGGCGATCATCATGCCCAGCGTCGTGCCCAGCACCACCTGAACGATGTCGGGATACCGTGCCGCCAGGGCCACGGTGGCGATCTGCGTCTTGTCGCCCATCTCTGCCAGGAAAAAGGCGACCACCGTAGCGCCGAAGACGCCCAGCCGGCCATGGTCACCCGAGAGTTCGTCGTCCAGGGTGTCGGGGATGAGCATCCAGCCGGCCATCGCCAGGAAGGACAGGCCGATCACCCAGCGCAGCAGGTCAGGCCCCATCAGCTGGGCCACCCAGCCGCCCAGCGCCCCGGCGGCCGCATGGTTGGCAACGGTGGCCACGAAAATGCCCGCCACGATGGGCCAGGGCCGGCGAAAGCTGGCGGCCAGCACGATGGCCAGCAACTGCGTCTTGTCGCCCATTTCACCCAGGGCGACCACACCGGTCGAGACTAGCAAGGCTTCCAAGCCGCACTCCTGCAGTCCGCCTGCCGCGCCCTGCGCCCCCGACTGGCTAGGCGGTGGCTCCCCAGTGGCGCGGCGCAGTATATCGACGCGGTCCTGCGGCCCTGCCCCGCCGCCACAGGGGCTGACACGTGCCGCCGCCAGCACTCCGACCCGGCACATTGCGTCTTCCTAAGGCATGAATCAGGCCGAAAATGGAAGAATTGCACGTGATCTTGTTCCCCCATCCACATTGCCTGTGGACAACACTGTGCATGCCGTGCGGCAAAGTGCGCTAAGTGCTTGAGCCGATAGGGGGTCAGGTTCCGTGCCGCAAAAAGTGGCAGCCCGTGCTCAGGCGCGCGGCCGCAGCACCAGGCTCTGCGTCGCCCGTCCCACCTTGCCCGCCGAGTCCCAGAGGGCGGATTCGGCCAGGCCACCGCCATGGTCGCCCCACTGGGTGCGGGCATCCAGGCAGACCCAGTCGCCCTGCGGCCGCCGCAGGAAGTTGATGGTCAGGTCGGAATTGACGAAGAGCCACTGGCGGTAGTCCAGGGTGGCGCTCACGCCATTGCCTGAATCGGCCGCCACACAGACGGCCTGATAGGGGCTGGTGGCCTCGCCCAGCACGAGGGGATGCTGGAGCCGGAACCAGGCCTGGCAGGCACCGGCAAACATTCGACCCGCTGCCATGCGGTTCTCCACCAGATTGCCATAGCCGATCTGGCGGCCAGCAAAAGGCATCAGGCCAGGCTCGCAGAGCGCAGGCACCCGCGGCGGCATGCTGCCTGGCTGGTTGTCCAGCCCGGCCGGCAGCTCCAGCTCGATCTCGCGCTGCACCAGGGCGGTCAGGCGCACCACCTCCTTGCCCTCGGCCAGCAGGCTGGCGCCGAAATGGCCGGCATTGCGGCCGACATAGTCCCGGCGCAGCTCGATCTGCAGTTCGGCAATGGGCACCGGCCGCAGCAGGTTGGCGGTGATGCGGGCCACATGACCCAGGCCATCGGCCGCGGCCTCCTGCTCGATGGCACGGCAGAGCAGCGCGATGGGCGGCCCGGCATGCTGGTGGTCCGGGTTCCAGGGTCCGCGCGTCAGTTCGGTGGCCTGGAAACGGCCAGGGCCCAGGGGCAGATAGGCGGCGGGCGGCAAGGGGGTGGCTGGGGTCATGGGGAGCGGCGCTCAGGCCTGGCAAGAGAGAGGTGACGGGAAGGGATGGCGCGATTCAGTTCACATCGCCATGCGTCGCCCCGGGCCGCCGCAGGCTCAGCAAGACCTTGGCAGCCTCGATGCGCGCCATCCAGGGCACGCGGGGGTTGTTCATGGCAGCGTGCAGGAAGGCGGCAGGGTCCTGATGCACCTCGGCGGCGATGCCAGATGACAACTCGCCGAGTCCGGCGCCCTCGTCCACGACGGGATCCATCTTTGCTTCAGCCTCGATCCCGGACGGAGTGCTCGCCGGTGGCGGCAGGGTGATGGACTGCGCCCGCGTCCATGCCACGGCGCTCACCGGCCGCAGGGTGCACAGCAGCTGGGCCTGGCCCTCCAGCGATGGCGCCACGTCCAGCCATGGGGTGTCGGCAAACAGCGGGGCCAGATCCGATGCGACGAAGGCGGTCCAGCGCTCGCCATCCGGGTCCAGGGCATGAGGCACCTGGGGCGGCTCCAGGACGGCCAGGCCACGGTGTTGTTCACCCTCGGCCTGCGGGCCAGCCTTCGCCAGCGGTGGCCAGATCGCCAGCCGGTGGCTGGGCAGCCCCACAAGCACCCGCCGCACCAGCGCACACAGCCAGGCATGGGCGTCCGCAACCGGCACCGGCTCGGCCAGGGCAAACCAGAGCTGCATGGCCGGTCCCGCGACGACGATGGCCGGCGCCGGCCAGCCACACTCGGCCTGCACCCAGCGCCACACTTCGCCGAGCGGCGCCCAGTCCGAGGGCGCCATCACCTGCAGGCCCATCACCCTGGTCCTCGCTGGCACCAGGGCCAACGCCTCCACGGCCGGCTCCAGGCTTGCCTGCCAACACGTAGGCTCATCGGCCGGCAACATACCCGCCGCGCACAGGCTGGCCGGCCCGAAAAGACGCAGGCATTCGATCTGGAATCGGTTCATGGGTGCAGCAAGGAGCCAGGTCGTGACCCGCCGGAGTGCATGCCGCATCGTGCCGGACAGGTCCTGACCCTCATTGTGCGGGCCCCTTCTGGTCACCGCTGTCCAGCAGGCATCAGGTGCCTTGCGTGGCCAGTTGACCCGCGCCACCCTGTCCGACGGAGCCCCAGCTGGACGCCCGCCGACAATTCCCCCCATGCGCATCGTCGACGCCGCCGCCACCCACCAGGCCCTGCCCTTCGGTCCCTTGATCGCCGCGCTGCGCCAGCTGCATGCCAGCGGCTGCGAGTCCCCGCCGCGCTGGGTGCTGGAACTGCCCCAGCCCACCGGTCCGGCCATGACCTCGCTGCTCATGCCCGCCTGGCAGACCGGCGGCTGTTATGGCGTGAAGATCATCAACATCGCGCCAGGCAATGCTGCCCGCGGCCTGCCCGGGCTGCATGGCAGCTACCTGCTGCATGACGCCAGCACGGGCCAGCCTCTGGCCTTCATCGATGGCGATGCCCTCACCCAGCGGCGCACGGCCGGCTGCGCCGCCCTGGCCGCCGCCAGCCTGGCCCGGCCGGATGCCAGCCACCTGCTGGTGGTGGGTGGTGGCCGCATCGCCCGCCTGCTGCCGGCAGCCTACGGCGCGGTGCGGCCCATCCGCCGCGTCACCGTCTGGACCCGGCGCCCCGAACAGGGCCAGGCCCTGGCCGATGAGTGGCGCCGCGAGGGCATCGATGCCCAGGCCAGCAACGATCTCGCGGTCGCAGTCCGGGCGGCCGACATCATCAGCTGCGCCACCCTGGCCAGTTCCCCGGTCATCCAGGGCCACTGGTTGAGCCCAGGTCAGCACCTGGCGCTGATCGGCAGCTTCACCCCCACCATGCGCGAGGCTGACAGCGACTGCCTTCGCGGCGCCACCCTGGTGGTCGACACCCCTGAAGCCTGGGCCAAGAGCGGCGACCTGCTCGCCGCCGTGGTCGACGGCACCCTGGCGGCGCCCAGCCCGACAGGTCAACCCGGGCTGAGCCTGGCGGACCTGTGCCGGAACACGCCCCTTCCCGATGCCGTGACCCCCCTGGCCCAGGGTCAGCGCCACAGCGTCTACAAATCGGTCGGCCACTCCCTGCAGGACCTGGCCGCAGCCATGCTGGTGCACGCCAGTGTCGCAAACGCTTGAGCCCGTCGGCCCCAGCCGCCTCGACCGCTACGGACACAGCCGGGAGGTCCACCGCCGCTGATATACTCCATCGCGTGTTGGGGGGGTAGCTCAGCTGGGAGAGCGCTGCGTTCGCAATGCAGAGGTCGGGAGTTCGATCCTCCTCCTCTCCACCAACAAATCCCAATGAAATCAAGGGCTTGGCTTCTGCCAAGCCCTTTTTTCATGTCACTGACCGTGAGTTGGGAGCGATCGTGAGCAAGGATTTCTCAGCGTATACGCGTTGCGTAGGCATCCCGAGCACGACCTGGCATGGCGTCTTCTGAGCCTGCGTAGCTGGACCTTGCAGCGATACCGGCCAGTGCGGCTGGTGCGGCTGGTGCGGCCACCCCGAATGACCTCGTCGTCGCACCGGCGTGCCTTCCGACGCCACCTTCCCGAGAGGCGTCCAGCAGCAGACTTTCGAACTGGCTCACGACGCACTGCCAATCCAGGGTCA
>JBJOKP010000233.1:0-5008 GCA_046046045.1 Pseudomonadota bacterium
GTGAGCCTCTACAGCGACAGATTGATCACCGGCCTGGCGAACGTCGGCACGCTGCAGGGGTTCCGCATCGGCGTGCAGGCCGGCGACGCCTGCATCGAACACCTTGAGCAGCAGGGCCTGACCTCGCTGGTGCGCTATGCCAACTATGCCGAGCTGCTCGCGGCGGCGGCGCGCCGCGAGGTCCGCATCTTCTGCCTGGACGAGCAGCCGGCGGAGTTCTACTTGCACAAGGCGGACCTGCACGGCGACTTTCACAAGGCCTTCACGCTCTACACCGGGCAGTTCCGGCGGGCGGTGCCCAAGGGCCAGGCCGAGGTGTTGATGCTGCTGGCCCGCGGCGACGCGGCCATCAGCGCGGACGAACGTGTGGCGCTGGCCGACAAGTGGCTGGGCGAGAAGGCATACACCCATGTCGACCACCAGCAGCTGCAGCTGGCGGCTGCCGCCCTGGCCGTCACCGCGCTGGCGGTGGCATTCGTGGTGTGGGCCCTGCGCCGCCAGGTGCGGGCCCGCACCCAGGACCTGGCACAGGCCGGCGCCGCGCTCAGGCAGACCACCGAAGCACTGAGTGCCAGCCAGGCGCAGCTGAATCTGGCCCTGCTGTCAGCCCGGGCAGGCACCTGGCAATGGGACCTGCGCAGCCACGTCAACACCTGGTCCGAGCATGTCTGGACGCTCTACGGGCTCAAGCGCTCGGTGCCGGCGAGTTTCGAAGGCTGGCTGGCCTCGATCGACGGGCGTGACGTCGAGAAGGCGGAGGCCACCGTCGCCGCGGCGGTGGCGGCGCGGCGCGGCTTCGAGGCGATCTGGCGGGTGCGCGGCCTGTCCCTCGATGCGCCGCGCTGGCTGCTCTCGCGCGGCCAGCCGCAGTTCGATGCCGACGGGGTGGTGGTGCGCTACACCGGCATCGTGATCGACATCAGCGAACGCAAGGTGGCCGAGGAGGCGCGCGCCCGCACCGAGGCCCGCCTGCGCACCCTGGTGAACATGCTGCCCGACCTGGTCTGGCTGAAGGACCCCGACGGGCGCTTCCTGGCCTGCAACCGGCGCTTCGAGCAATTGCTGGGGCGGACCGAGGCCGAGATCGTGGGCCACCTCGACAGCGGATTCGTGCCGCCGGAGCGGGCCGCCGCCGTGCGTGCGCATGACCTGGCGGCGATGACCGCCAACGCGCCCCACCGGAGCGAGGACGAGCTCACCTTTGCCTGCGACGGCCATCGCGAGCTGCTGCAGACCATCAAGATGCCCGTGCATGACGACGACGGCCAGCTGATGGGCGTGATGAGCGTGGCGCGTGACATCACCGAGCTGCGGCGCAACGCCGAGGAACTGCAGAACCACCGGCAGGCGCTGGAGTCCCTGGTCGAGCAGCGGACCCAGGAGCTGAGCCGGGAACGGCTGCGCCTGCAGCAGATCCTCGAGGCCACCCGGGCCGGCACCTGGGAGTGGAACGTGCAGACCGGCGCGGCCACCTTCAACGAGCGCTGGGCGCAGATCGTCGGCTACACCCTGGCGGAACTGGGCACGAGCAGTTTTGCGATCTGGCAGTCGCTGGTCCACCCGGACGACCTGCCAGGGTGCGAGGCGCTGTTGGAGCGGCACTTCCGCGGCGAGCTGCCCTACCACGACGTCGAGTTCCGCATGCGCCACCAGGCGGGCCACTGGGTGTGGGTGCAGGGCAATGGTCGCCTGGTGAGCCGCACCGACGACGGACAGCCGCTGATGATGAGCGGCACCCACCTGGACATCACCCGCCGCAAGGCTGCCGAACTCGCGCTGCAGGAGGCCAAGGAGGCGGCCGAGGCAGCCGCGGCCGCCAAGGGCAGCTTCCTGGCCAACATGAGCCACGAGATCCGCACGCCGCTCAACGGTGTGCTTGGCCTGGCGCAGATCGGCTACCGCGACAGCGACGGTCGCGACAGGACACAGGCGACCTTTGCGCGCATCCTCGATTCGGGCAAGCTGCTGATGACCATCGTCAACGACATCCTCGACTACTCCAAGATCGAGGCCGGCAAGCTGGTGATCGAGTCGGTGCCGCTCGACCCGCAACAGCTCATCGGCAATGTCGTGTCCGGCATGGCCGAGCTGGCCTCGACCAAGGGCCTGCACCTGGCCACGGACCTTCAAGGGCTGCCCAGCGCCGCACTGGGTGATCCGATGCGCATCACCCAGGTCCTCTACAACCTGGTGTCCAACGCCTTGAAGTTCACCGAGCAGGGCGAGGTGCGAGTGGTGGCGAACATGGACGCCACCCCTTCGGGACCGGTGCTTGCCGTCTCCGTGATGGATACCGGCATTGGCATCGACACGGCCATGCTGGAGCGCCTCTTCCAGGCGTTCGAGCAGGCCGACAGCAGCTACACGCGGCGATTCGGCGGCACGGGTCTGGGGCTGGCGATCAGCCGGCGGCTGGCCGAGCTCATGGGCGGCGCGCTCGAGGCGCAGAGCACGCCCGGCCAGGGCAGCCGCTTCACGCTCCGTCTGCCGTTGCCGGAGACCGACCTGCCTGTGCCCCAGCGGCTGGACCGGTCGATCGATGGCGCCCAGCGTCTGGCCGGGCTGCACCTGCTGGTGGCCGAGGACAACCTGGTCAACCGGCTGGTGATCGAGGAGCTGTTGCGAGGCGAAGGTGCCGAGGTGGAGCTGGTGGACAACGGTCAGGAGGCCGTGCAGCGGGTGGCCCGGTCGGCCCAGCCCTTCGATGCGGTGCTGATGGACGTGCAGATGCCAGTGATGGATGGCCTGGAGGCCGCCGCGGCGCTGGCACGCTCCCACCCCGGGCTGCCGGTGATCGGCCAGACCGCCCATGCGCTGAAGGAGGAGAACGACCGGTGCCTGGCCGCGGGCATGGTGGCCACGGTGCAGAAGCCCATCGAGCTGGACCTGCTTGTCTCGACCCTGCTGGAACAGGTCAGCCTGGCGGCGGGCGAGGGGCTGGCGGCGGCATCCGGGTCGCCGACGACGCCCATGCCGGACAGCCAAGCCGGACCGGCGCCGGTCGACTGGCCGGCGTTCCTGAATCGCTACAGGGGCCGCCACGCCTTCGTCGAGCGCCTGGCGGGCATCTTCGTCGAGCGCCACGCCGGCAATGCCGCGCAGCTCAGGTCGCTGGCTGACGCGAAGGACTTCGAGGCCATCGAGCGCCTGGCTCACGAGCTGAAGGGCGCGGCGGGCAGCGTCGAGGCCGGTGGCGTCGTGCAGGTCGCTTCGGCGGCGACAGATCATGCGCGCCTGCGTCAGCAGGTCGCGTTCGACGATGCGCGCGCCCTGGCCATCGAACTGGAGCGGGCGGTCGCTGCGATGAAGGTCGGCCTGGTTGCGCCGGCCGAGGAGGAGCCGAAGTGAACGAGAAACCCATCGTCGCCGTGGCCGACGACGACCCCATCACCCGCGCCATGCTGGTCGACGCGCTGGAGGACCGCTACGAGGTCCGGGCGTTCGACAACGGTGCGGCCGTGCTGGAGCACTTGTCTGCGAACCCGGTGTACCTGCTGCTGCTGGACGTGGAGATGCCCGGGCTGTCCGGCTACGAGACCTGCCGCGCGCTGCGCGGTGGACCGAACCGCTCGGACGTGCCGGTGATCTTCCTGTCGGCCCACTCGCGGCCCGAGGAGCGCCTGCTCGGCTATGCCGCCGGCGGCGACGACTACCTGGCCAAGCCCTGCGATCTGGGCGAGCTGAACGCGAAGATCACCGTGGCCATCGAGGCTCACCGCCGGGTGCAGCAGCTTGCGATGGAGGCACAGAGTCTGAGCGAGGTGGCGCTGGTCACCGCCGAGATGATGGGCGAGGTCGGCGTGGTGCTCGATTTCCAGCGAACGATCGCCGGCTGCAGCACGGCCGACGGCATCGCCGATGCCGCGTGCGAGGCGCTGGGCCGTTTCGGCCTGGATGCCTGCATGCGTCTGCGCACGGCGGAGGCCACGGTCACGCGTGCCAGATCGGGCGTTGTCTCGGCGCTCGAGACCTCGCTGCTGCGGCATCTGGAGTCATGCAGCGATGCCCGCATCGTGACGATGGGGCCCAGCCTGGGCTTCGCCTATGGCGACGTGACGCTGCTGGTGCGCAGCGTCGACTGGGCGCTGTCGGCGACTGCGCAGCAGACACTCGACGCGATGGGGCGTGCGCGCGACAACGTGGCGCTCATCGCCGAGGGCGCGTTGTCCCGGCTCAAGGCGCTGGACACCGAGGCGGATGCGCGGCGCCTGATCGACGCCAGACGCCTGATTGCGGCGACGCGCGAGGCGCTGCAGGAACTGGACGCCCAATCCACCCAGATCCAACGTGATCTCGATGCCGTGTTTGAAGTCACCCGCGAAGGCTTCGAGTTCCTGTTCCCGCAACTGGGCCTCACGCTTGAGCAGGAGCAGCGCCTGAGCGACATCGTCGAACGCCAGCACATCCGCGGCCTGGAAGTGCTGGCCCGGGGCCAGTGCGCCACGGATCGCCTGCATCAGGTGCTGGAGCAGATGGAACAGGCGACGCCAGGACCGTCAGTCGGCCCCTGAATGCGCCGCCCCCATCCTGCGCCTGTCGTGCCATCGTCACGCCCGCCTGCGCCGCAGCGACAGGAACAGGTTCAGGCCGGCGCCCAGGAGTAGCAGCAGCAGGCTGCCCAGGCCCCAGACGGCCCAGGCTGCCACGGTCAGGCCGCCGGCCAGGGATGGGGCGGCCTGCAGCAGGCTGTCCAGCCAGGGGCCGAGTGTGGCCAGCCATTGGCTCACTGCCTGAACCAGTTCCAGCGGCACCCAGGGCGGCATCCAGCCCGGCACCGGCAGCGTGCCCACGCCGGACGCGGCACCGGAGAGTGCCCCGGCCTGGGCGAGGGACCAGACCGCCAGGGCATGCATGGCCCAGGCCGCAAGCGACCACAGGGCCAGGAGAGACAGGACGCCAAGCCAGAGGAGGGCGTAGACCATGGTGGAGTGGGGGCGGGGTTGACCGTGTGATGGCGGTCAGTGTGAGGGTGGCGGGGGCAGGCACCCAGCAGACGGAGACGCATGCT
>JBJOKP010000234.1:0-4998 GCA_046046045.1 Pseudomonadota bacterium
CCGCTGAACACCTGGGGTCGGGCCCAGCGGTCTACATATCCATGCTGCGGGTCGGCAGGGTTTTGCACGTGGCTACCTTGAGGGGCTTTCACGGTAACGTATTCAGCCATCCTTCGGCGACCGCCTTGGCGGTTTCGCAGGCCATGTTGACCCTTTGGTATGGCCGGTCTGCAGGTACGACGGGGGCCCGAGCAAGTGGTTCAGGCTTCAGAGTAGGCAAACCTTGGACAGGCCGGCCGACGTTACTTGGACCACGACATGACGTAGTCGCCGCAGCCCTGGCCTGCGCCTGCTCACGAATGCGAGCCACGATGGTGGTCACGCGGGCGCAGGATCTGCCTGGAGTTGGGTCAACAATTGGCCCAGAGCGTCAAAGGCACGTACCTGATCTGCCTCGCGGCGGTTTCGGATGTAGGTGCGGCGTACCTTGCTCGCGATCAGATGGTTGAGTGCCTCGTCGATCACATCGCCCGACACACCCAGTGAGGCCATAAGGCTTGCAGCGGTGCGACGGAGATCATGGGCTGTCCATTTCCCGCCTGGCAATTCGAGTGAATTGGTCGCAGTGCTGCGATTGCCTTTCCCTGTCCCACCTTGACGATCAGCCAGCTGCTTGCCGAAGCTTGTGACGATCACGGGTCGGTCGTTCTTGTTGGCCGGAAACAGCCAGGGCGAAGGCGATCCGTATGGTGCGTCGATCAAGACCTCGCGCAGATCAGAGAGCTTGCCAAGCTCAGCCAGTGCAAAGTCACTGAGATGGATGTCGTGAGAACGGCCATTCTTCGATGTCGTCAGATGCCATGACCGCGCCTGAACATCGACGATACCCAACTTCACCTCACGTTCCTCTGCAATAACCTGTAGCTGATGGAGCCGCGCTGTCCTGGCCTTCGGATCCGGTGGCAGGGCATCGTCCCATACGGCACCTAGTAGTTCGCCAACGCGTACCCCGGTGGCCAGGATGAGCCAGATCGCAGCCCCACTGCGGGGGGACATCCTGGCAGAGGCGATGGCTTGGCCAAGAAGCTTCAGCTCCTCGATCGACAAGGTCCGCTCACGCGCAACTTCGTGCCCGACATGGCGAGACCGCTTGATGGAGGCCGTCGGATTCAGTTCCACGAGGTCCCGCTCAGCGGCCCAGGAATACATCTGCTTGAGGTCCCCTAGGACCATCGAAGCAGCCCGTTGCTTGCCCGTGGCCATCAACCGGTCTACCACGCGAAGGATGTCGGACTTTCTGACCTTCTCGATCGGTTGGTCGCCGATGAGGTCGTATACGTGCAGTCGGAATTGCGCGAGGGTTTGCAGGCCACTGTCCTTTCGGCCGATGGTGTTTCCGTTCGAAAGCCGACGCTGCATGAGGGCTGTTCGCTGCCAGGTGACGGCAAGCTTTCGAACGGTCATGCGATCGACACTGGCGCGTTCGGTTGCCTGAGCGGCGGCATCCAACTGTCGTTGAATTTCCTGCTGCTGCTCCAGTTCGCGTGCCGCGGCGGCCTCTGATTCAGCACGAGCTTGCGCGGCTGCCAACACCGGATCGATGGCGTTCGAAACCTTCGCGCGGAGGGTGGCAGCGCGGGTCGTAGCCTCTTCCAGCGATGCATCGGGGAACCCTAGCATGCCGCGTTCGTCGTCGGCCCAAAGCTGCGCGCGCACCTGCTTGCCAGTCACCGGGGATCGGTATCGATACACCCAGTAGGCACCGCCTTCCGTCTTGCGAAGGTAGAGTCCTTTGGCTGCCCGAAGTTCGTCGCCGGCGGTCGCCTTCCTGACCCAAACGAGGACTTCCCGATGGGTGGTGCCGATGTTGTGCCTGATCTTCGACTCGGATGCCATGACGACCTTTCGCGGCTTACGCTGCTGAGCTCCTGGCAATTTTCTGGCAATTTGAATCGCGCTTCCCTGGAACTGGCTGGGTCATCTTGGGATGCGAGTGAGGCCTAAGTCATTGATTTATATGGAAACTGGTGAAGTCGCGGAACTGCAAGGAACGTCCAGAACTAGTGTTTACCCGGACTTCTAAGCAGCAGGTCGGGGGTTCGAGTCCCTCCGGGCAGGCCACCAGGCCTTCAGGCCTGGAGACATGGCTCAGCGTTACTACAGGGTGACGGGTTCGTTCTCTCCATGGCGCTCGGGCTCGCTGGTGCGCAGCACCTCGTTCAGCACGGGGGTTGCGTAGTTCCCGGCGGGCAGGACGAAGCTGAGCACCAGCTGATCAGCCTCGGTCCATGCCCAGGACATGTCCGTCGGGCTGGCCACCAGGGCGCGGCGTTCCTGATCCAGGCCGGCGAATTCCATGCCGCCGCACAGGGTGGCGTGACATTCGGCCACGGCCAATTCCAGGGCCTGGGCCTGATCGGTGGTGCTCACCCGGCCTCGGCCCCAAAGGGGGCCGGTCGGCTTGCCCGCGGCGTCCATCACGTCGCCGGGCAGGGTCTGGCCCCACAGGCCTTGCCGGATGCGCAGGGCCAGCACCTCATTGAAGACGAAGGAGCGCACCGCCGAGAGGTAGATGCCCTTCTTCTTCGGGTTGCGCACGCGGATCTCGCGCGCCAGCATGGCCCGGCCCTGCTCGACATTGCCGCCATCGAAGCCGAAGCGCTGGGCGCCGAAATAGTTGGGCACACCCTGCGACGCCACGGCGGCGAGGTTGCGCTCCACCGCCTGCCTGCCCCCCGCTTCAGCGCTCACCTCACGCAGCACGATGCGGAAGCGGTTGCCCTGCAGATCGCCCGGACGCAGCTTCCTGACGTGGCGGCTCTGGCTCAGCACCTTGAATTCCGAGTGCTGAAGCGGGGTCAGGTCAGGTGTCTCGCCCTTGGGGAAATAGATGCTGAACCACTGGCGGGTGATGGCGTAGCGGTCCTTGAGGCCGGCATAGCCCACATCCCTTTCCTGCACGCCGGCCGCCTCGGCCAGTTGCTGGGCGACGAAGACCGTGTTGGCACCGTTCTTCTCGACCTCCAGCCAGATGTGTTCACCCTCGCCCGAGGGCAGCTGCAGCGGGAGTTCGGTGACGATGAAATCATCGTTCTGGCGCTTGAGCGTGGCGCTGGCGCGACTGACTGGATAGGCATGGGGCCAGGTTGGCAATGTCTTGTAGAGGGTGTCTGACATGGGGGTCTGCTGGCGTCCGCTGCCGAACTGGAGACGTTGACCTTGATGGTCATGCCGAAACGGCTTGTGCAACTCTACGGGCCTCTTGTCCAGGCACGTTCGCCCAGTATCAGGCAGTCTGCTTGATGAGCTTGAGCACGTCGCGGAAGCGTGGATGGGTGCAGTCTCCCAGCCATTCGAACAGGACCATCTCGTGGGTGACGACCGTGGCGCCGGCCTGGCCCAGCCGGGCCATGGCGGCGGCGTGGTCGCTGGCACGGCGGGAGCCGCTGGCATTGGCCACCACCCACACGCGCAGGCCGGCGCGCCGCAGGCCCAGCGCGGTCTGCATCATGCAGACATGGGCCTCGCAGCCGGCGATGACGACCTGGTCGATCTCGGGCCTGGCGTCCTTCAAGGTCTGCACCAGCCCGTCGGCGCAGGCATCGAAGTGCATCTTGGCCAGGGTGAGGGCACATTCGGCGCGGATCTGCTCGACATTGGGCCCCAGGCCGACCGGGTTCTGCTCCGTGCCGATCACCGGGATGCCCAGCACCCGGGCCGCCTGGGCCAGCAGCACGGCGTTGGCGACGGCCGCTGCGGCCTCGTGGATGGCGGGCATCAGCCTGGCCTGGTAGTCCACCAGCACCAGGGCGCTGGTGCGGGCATCGATCACATCCATGGTCATGTGGCTTCCTGGTTGGCCGTGTCGACTGTGTCAGCCATGGTCGCCTGGTCGGCCGCAACCGTTGCGCGGGCGAGCAACTGCCCGAGGTAGGTCTCGAAGAGGTCCTGCGACCCCTGCCTGAACATGCGGATGCGGCCGGTGTGGCTCAGCACCAGCAGCCCCACGGTGTGGGCAAACAGGGCGGTGAGTTCCTGCAGGGCCTGCGGGGCCGGCATGCCCAGGGCCTGCAGGGCATCCTGGGTAGGCTGCAGGGCGTCGCGCAGGCGGGTGTTGAGCTGCTCGTTCAACTCGGGCGTCAGGCCGCGCGGATTCATGCCCTGGAAGAGATAGAAGCCCAGGTCCAGGTCGCGCGGGTTCTCGCGGTAGAAATCGAAGAAGGCGGTGGCGCCAAGCCTGATCCGCTCAGCCGCCTCGGGGCAGGCATCCAGCGCCTGCTGGATGCGCAGGTTCAGGCGTTCCAGCGACTCGGCCAGCAGCGCACCGTAGACCTCCTCCTTGCTGGCGTAGTAGCTGTAGAGGGCACCCACCGTGTAGCCGGCCCGCTGGGCGATCTCGCGCATGCTGGTCTTCTCCATGCCCAGCTCGAAGAAGGCCGATCTGGCCGCAGCCAGCACCGATTGGCGCCGCACATCGGCCAGCGCCTGGTGGCGGACCAGGCGCGGATCGGTGGGATCGGATGGTCCCGCCTTGTTCGCCCGGGCGGTGTTGGCGCTACGGGTCGCAGGGCGGCGTGGCGTCGCGGTGGAGGTGGCCATGGCCGCAGTGTAGGCGTTGACGGCGAGAATTGAACATCGTTTAATGTTTGTGCCTGTCGTTCAATAGTCCCCGGAAACCGCCATGCCCGCACCATCTTCAGCGTCGACCCACCACGCCGCGGCCGCCCCGACCAAGCTCATGTCCGGCGAGGCCTACCGCGAATCGCTGCGTGGCTACACGCCCCGGGTCTATGTCGATGGCCGCGAGGTGGCCAGCGTGGTCGACGAGCCGGCGCTGCGGCCGGGGGTCAACGCCCTGGCCTTTACCTATGACCTGGCCCTGCGGCCGGAACTGGCACCGATCGCGCTGGCAACGCAGACCCACCATGGCCGCGAGGCCCACCGCGTGGTCAACCGCATGCTGCATGTGAACGAGTCGGCCGGCGACCTGCTGAACAAGCTGGAGGTGGTGCGCCTGCTGTGCCAGGAGACCGGCTGCGCCCAGCGCTACCTGGCCCA